>JAQUMP010000001.1 GCA_028718065.1 Chitinivibrionales bacterium
CTTGGGATCGGGAGCGTACTTAAAGCCCACATCGATGGTATTAAGATCGAGCGGCGAGCTGGTGTTGGTATTTAAATTAAAAACACTGGAAACGGAACGCCGCGTGTATTCATAGCGGGCGCTCCCTGAAAATTGTTCGGTATATTGTTTTGAGGCCGAAAGCAAGATGTAATGCCGGTCCGTTTCCAGATAAGGGTTCCCCGCCGAAAAATACCCGGCGGCAATATCGGACCCGCTGGCATTCAGCAAATATCCTTTCCACAATCCGTCGACGTTCAAATTCAACGCATAATGATTTTGGTCGGGGATCGCGCTAAAAACTTTGCTTACCGCGCTGGGAATCTGCGGATCGTACCAGGTTACGGTGGTTGAATCGTGTGCCGAGCTCAGCGTATCGTCGGTGCCCATGTCACCCTCCGCCGAAATGCCGAGCTTGCCTCCGAGCAGGCTAACACGACCGTCGATGCAACCGGTCTGCGCGGCAATAGGACGGGGAGCCGCCGGGTCGGTGACCAAAGGCCGCAAAAATGATTGCATCTGGTCGCGCGCGATAATGCTCCGGACCGAAACCGAAGAAATGGCGTTGGGCTTTACGGTTACGCCGATTAAGTAGGTAAGCTGCTGGCGTAGCGCCATGCCGGAATCGACTTTCGTATTGTAAAGATCGACCTCATGCGAACCGCTGTCCTTGGGAATCTGGGTTTCGCCGGCGACGGCCCGCACCTCCACCTTTTTTACGCCGCGCCCCATCTCAATGAAATTGGCGGCATACTTAAGACCGGTTATTTTACGGTTGGAAATTGACGTTTCGGAACTGTTCTCGTAAAAATCGCCGAAAACCGCGGTCTGGTCCTGATAATTCACGGAAAGGTTGAACGTGTTTTTGCGCAGATGGGTCGGCGCGTTCAGCCACTCGTTGCCGTAATAATCCATAAGCAGGTTAATGTCCGCATCGCCCCGGCGGCCGCTGGTAAAGAGCTGCAATTCCGGTTGCAGTCCCGCCAAGACGCCTTTGCTCTGTTCTCCCAGGTAGCGGGTTTGCAGACGAAGCGTGTCGTCTTTGGGATTAGGATGCGAGGTCGGCGCAAAATAGGTAAACCCGGTGGTAACGTTCCCGATAAAATTTCCCTGCGGCTCGCGCGGCGTTTGCACGGCCGAAAAACCCTCCTTAAAACCGCCTTTAAGCACGAGCGGCGCTTCACTTTTGGGAAGCGCGACGGATTTTACACCCTCGGGAGGCTTCAGCATTTTCTGGATTTCGCCGAGGGAGACGATTTTAAAATCGAGGCCGTTCCCGAACACCATCTGGCGCGAGCGCGGCAGAATGGTTTCCTGGGCGATAAGACCGGTCCTGTTTTTGGTTATATCGGCGCCCACGATCGACACCGCGGCGCCCTTGAAGGCCACCAGGCCGTTGTTGTTTTTGTCAATCGATCCCCCGGTCAGGGCGAGCGAAGATTTGTCTTCGCAAACCACACCCGTAATATTATTGCGCACCACCAGGCTTTCGGCCGTGACATCGGCGCCGCCCTGCAAAAGCAGGGCGACAACCTGACCGCCCTGAAACAGGGAGTGCGTGATCGTTACCTCGGAATTGCGCGCGACTAAGCTATGCAGGGAATTGGTCTCGAAGGTGCAATGATTAATGGAAACCGATCCGTTCTCGGCCATAACGCCGTAATTGGAATGACGGATCACGCAATATTCAAGCACCGAACGGTTGCGGCTGCGGCAGTATATCCGATCCCAATCCCAGGGATTGGGACGTTCCCTGGCGGACCGGAAAAGAACAGGGGCATCGGACGTTCCTTTGGCAAGCAACTGCCCGAACACGGTGATGGTTGAATACTCGCCGCCCATATAGATTACGCAGCCGGGGCCGAATTCAAGCGTCTGTCCCGAGGGAACCACCACGCTCCCCTCGATTAAATAGGGCCCACTCTCCTTTGTAAACTTGCCGAACAAAATACCCGCCGGTATTTTTACCGCGGCAGCCGGAGCGTTCACGACCGGTTGCACCGGCGCCGGCGCAACCGCGGCAGCTTTACTTGGAGAAACCGCCGAATCCTTTTGCGCTACGGCGGGGGAAGCCTTTTTTTGTACGGGCGACTGCTTTATTGCCGCGGCCGAATCACCCGGGAAACGCGACGGATGGCCGGAAAGGCTTACGGGAGCGGTAAAGCCGGCCTCCACAATTAAACACACAATGGCGGTCATGGAAACAGGTTTCATGCAATGATCTCCCCGCATCCCCAAGCGTCAACGGATGCGAATACTTGCCTGCGTCGTAATAATGCGATCGTTGATATCGTGTACGGCGATCGTAAAAACATTTTGCCCGGTGCGTTCCACTTCCAGATCAAGATTAAAATCGATGCCGACCGGGTTCCGCTCAAGGGCCGTGGCGCCATTGGTCGAATTGGTCACGGTCACCTCTTTAAGCAACTTGGGGTTATCGTCCGGCAGGTTGCCGATAGAAAATGAAACGGTATAGTTGCGGCCGGATTCTTCGCGCGATGACGGCCAACTCAGGACCTCGCCCGGCAAAGGATGATTTACTTTAATAGTAAAGGGACGGCTCAAAAACTTTATTTCTCCGCTGATATGTTTTGTCTGATTTTTTGCTTTGTTCTGGGCATAGATGGTATAGGAATGGATGCCCTCTTCCACCGGTAAAATAAACTGGCCGTTTCCCTGACCGACTTCGCTCTCTTTGGCGCCATCCATTTCCCGGAAAAACGTGATTTCTTCCCCCGGCGTGCGATCGATAACCGAAAAATAGAGCTTGTCCTGGCGCGCAATCGCGGGCAAAAAAGCGGGACTTATTACCGGCCCGACCCCGTCGGAAGCGCGTTTGTAAATTACCGTGCGCTGCATTTTTGATTGTTTTGCTCCGGCGACGGCAATGAATTCGAGCTTGATCTCCGGTTCCGGACCGTTAACGGCAATGCTGCCCGAAAAGGAGCCGTCTTTTTTAACGATAATTTTTTTATTATTAACGCTCAGGGCGGCATTGCACGGGGTCACATCGCCCTGGAAAGAAACCATCGTATCCCCAACGGTCTCTCCTTCGGCGGGGGAAATTACCCTCACGCGAACGGCGGCCGCATATCGAATATGGCGTGCGATGACATGCGACCGGCCATTAAGCTTGACCGTAATCGGAAGCTCCAAACCGGCATCTTCATCGGGTATGGGGATTTTGCCATTAAAGTTTCCATTGGAATCAACTAAAATTTGTATTCCCAGCACCCAAACCTGCGCGCCCGGAACGGTCGTACCGGCAACCGGAATAAGGGGCGCGTCAAATTTCTGGCTGTCGGCCGGTATAGACACCGTCAACGGCAGCGGCGCGGCCTGCTGACTGGAGGACGCGGCATTGTCGGCGAACCCGGCAAAAACGAATGTTCCGAAAATTATAAAAAACACATTTTTAAGTATCATATACTTCCCAGCTTGCCGATTTGCCCCAACCACCCGTTTGGAGTTATTTTTGAATTGTAATAATTATAAAAATCTTACTATCCGAAAATGCAAAGGTCAACATATTTGTCGAGACGACACCACAAGTACCCGGTAACCTTTATTCACGCTTTTAAGCGCATCCCTTTCCCCCGGGCAAAACTCTCCCGGCTGGTCGCGGCGCTCTATACGGGCGAACATATTAAACCGGACGGAAACGTAACCGTTGTTTTTTGCTCGGATTATTTTATTAAAAAACTCAATGCCGCCTATCGAAAAAAAAACCGGCCGACCGACGTTCTCTCCTTTGAATTCAAGGAGCCGGCTTACCTGGGCGAAATTTATATCTCGCTGGAGCGTGCCGCCGTGCAGGCGCGGCGATACCAGGTAACGCTGGGCGGCGAGCTGGAAAGGCTCCTGATCCACGGGATGTTCCACCTGTTGGGGTTTGACCATAAAAATACCCCGGACCGTGCGCGCATGGAACAAAAAGAAAAAAAATACCGGCCGCGTGAATTTGACAATTGCAAATAAATGCGACCGCGGCATTTAGCGAGAAAGACCGAATGAGAATTTTACCATGATTTCCGAACGGCTGTTTTTATCCTACGCGGGGCTCGCGGCAAGTTTTTTGAGCGCCGCATTTTTTGCAAGCGTAAAGCTTGTCTTTTCTTCCATTGCCGCCAGTTACATTCCGGTAAGAGCCGAACGCCTGCGCTATTTTGCGCCCCGCATTGCCGCGCTCATGGCCAATAAACAAAAATTCAAATTTACGGTCTCTTTCGGTAAACTGATTTCCAACACGGCATTCTCCATCCTGGTTTTTGCGCTCATGCAAACCACATTCCCCGGCCTCGGCACCACCAGTATCGCCTTTGTTTCGTTTTTACTCGGCGTGGCAATGCTCGGACTTTTCGGCAACATCATCCCCGGCGCTTACGCGCAAAGCTTTTACCTGAGCTATGCCCCGGCGGCCTATATTATTTACCTTTGCTTTAACTGGCTCTTTTTCCCGGTCACCCTCGGATTGACCGTACTGCACGCGGTGCTGCTGCGACTGTTTAAATACGACGTCAAGCTGGCCTTTTTGCCCGAACGGGAAAAGGAAATGCTCGCCAAGGCCAACGCGGCCCCGACCTCGCTTAATCAGGAAGAACAGGCCATGGTTCACAGTATCTTTGAACTAAAAAAAACGACGGTGGACGAAATCATGATGCCGCGGATTAACATAGAAGGCCTGGATTACGACGCGGCTTTACAAACCACCATCGAGATGATCAAGGAAAAGGGCCATTCTAGAATACCGGTGTACAAAGAGACCATCGATTCCATCGTCGGAATCCTTTATGTCAAGGACCTGATCGGCAGCATCGCCTTGAACGACCCACAGGCCTGGGACCTGCCGCGCCTTTTAAAAAAACCGCTTTTCGTGCCCCTTTCCAAAAAAATCGACGATCTCATGCGCGAATTCAAGCGCAAGCATCTGCACATCGCGGTCGTGGTTGACGAATACGGCGGCACGGCCGGAATCGTGACCATGGAGGACATCCTGGAAGAAATCGTCGGGGAGATCAACGACGAATACGACGTCGAGACCAGGCCGGTAACAAAAATATCCGACACAAAGTATTTTGTGGATCCGCAAATCGACCTCTATGATCTGGCCGATGCGCTCCATATTCATCTGGACGTTTCCGATGCCCGGTACAACACGCTCGGCGGCCTGATTTATAATCAAGTGGGCGCCATTCCCGCCGTGAACACCCATTTTGAATTTCAGGGATTGACAATTAAGATTATCGCCATGGACAATCAACGCATCGCGAATGTTGAAATCGAAATCCTTAAGCCCGGCGCCGCCGCAACCGAACCCGAAGGTCCCTTTTAAATGAACTTCCCGACATTATCGGAATCCTTGCATTTTAACGGGCTCTCGGCGCTCTACCGGATCGCGCGTATACTCGGCACCGGCGGCTCCCTTCCCGATATAATGGCGTCGGTGCTGGAGATCCTTGATGTGGAGGCCGGCATGCAGCGCGGAATGATTTCGATTTTAAACGCCGACAACTCGCAACTCATGGCCGACGTTACGCACGGCATCCCCGACAGCGCCAAAGTACGCGGCAAATACCGGCTCGGCGAAGGCATTACCGGCAAGGTCGTGGCAACGGGCAAAGCCATTATCGTACCGGATATCCGGAATGAACCTGCGTTTTTAAATAAAACCGGGGCCCGTAAAAATTTAAAAGAAAAGCAGCGTTCGTTCCTGTGCGTTCCCATTAAGGCGGGCAGCCATGTCGTGGGCGCGCTTTCGGCGGATAGCGTCGCGGCATCCGAGGCGGACAAGCTCACCCCCCAGTTGCATTTTCTGGAAGCGGTTTCCGATCTTATCGCCCAACTCGTCCAGCAGCGGCGCAAACAGACCGAACGCATCGCCGCGCTTGAGGAAGAAAATTTACAACTGCGAAAAACTCTCGAGGAGCAGGGCAAACCCGCGGAAATGATCGGCAACAGCAGTTCCATGCGCGAGGTGTACCGGCAGATCGGGCAGGTGGCGCTATCGCCGACCTCGGTCCTGGTCCTGGGAGAAACCGGCACGGGCAAGGAACTGGTGGCGCGCGCCATCCACCAAAAAAGCGCCTGCGCGGACGGGCCGTTTATCGCGGTCAATTGCGCCGCGCTGCCCGAATCGCTTTTGGAGAGCGAGCTTTTCGGGCACGAAAAAGGGTCCTTTACCGGCGCGTTCAATAAGCGCATCGGTAAATTTGAGGCGGCCGGCGGCGGGACGCTGTTTCTTGACGAAGTCGGAGAAATGCCGCCCTCGGCCCAAAGCAGGCTCCTGCGGGCAATCGCCGAAAAGGAATTCACGCGCGTCGGCGGCGACGAGGTGATCCGGGCCGACGTGCGCCTTATTACGGCCACCAACCGCAACCTGCAGGAGGACGTGGGCGAAGGACGTTTTCGCGAAGACCTGTTTTACAGGATCAACGTGTTTACCATTGCGATTCCTCCCCTGCGCCAGCGCGGCGCCGACGTGCTCCTGCTTGCCGACTATTTTGTAAAAAAATACACGGACCTGCACCAGAAAAAAATCGCCCGCATCTCGACGCCGGCCATCGATATGCTTTCGGCCTATCATTGGCCCGGCAATGTGCGCGAACTGGAAAATGTCATGGAGCGGGCGGTCCTGGTGGCCGCCAACCACACCATCGAAGGTCACGACCTGCCGCCGACCCTCCAGATCAAAGGCGTGGCGCAGCAGCAAAACCGCAAAGGCACCTTTGAGGCTATGGTGTCGGCCTATGAAAAAGAATTGATCGTAGACGCTCTCAAGGACACGCGCGGAAACCAGACCGCGGCGGCGGAGCTGCTCGGCACCACCAAACGGGTGGTCCAGTATAAGATCGAAAATTATCAGATTGACTATAAGCGATTTAAGAAATCGTGATTGATTTGACGAGATGGTCGAAGCATTTGTTTTTTAAAAACCTCACCCCTGGCCCCTCTCCGAATCGGAGAGGGGAAAAGGGGTTGTCCTGAGCGTAGCCGAAGGACCGGGGTGAAGGGGTGAGGTCAAAAACAACAGGAACATAGTCTCTCTGACATTCCCACCTACAGGGCAACTTCTCCCCGTTCGCGCGTGCGGATGCGCATGGCGTCTTCGCAGGGCAAAATAAATATTTTGCCGTCCCCGATCTTTCCCTCGCTGCCGGTGCGCGCCGCGTCCGAAATCGCCGCGATGGTCGGCTCGGCGGACTTGTCGTCGACGGCGATTTCGATCTTGACTTTCCGGACGAAGTTTATCTGGTATTCATTGCCGCGATACACTTCGGTATGGCCGCGCTGGCGGCCGACCCCCTGGCAATCGCTGATGGTCATGCGGAAAAGGTCGATACGGCTGAGCGCCTCTTTAACGGCCTCCAAACGGGAAGGCTGTATTATAGCCACTATAAATTTCATGGTTTATTCCTTTTTGTTAAGAACAAATTACGGTTATCGTTCAGCCTGCATAGGCATGTTCGCCGTGCTGGCTCTCGTCCAGACCGGACATCTCTTCATCCACGCTTACGCGCAACCCGATCGTGTATTTGATCGCCAGGAAAATCAGGACCGTTACGATCGCGTCGTAGCCGATGGTCGTGGCCACCGCGATCGTCTGGATCCATAATTGTTTCGGATTGCCGTAGAGCAGGCCTTTGCCGGCGCTGTTGATGGCCGGATCGGCCAGAACGCCGGTCAAAAGCGCGCCGATGGTCCCGCCTACGCCGTGGATGCCGAAGGCATCGAGCGAATCGTCGTAGCCGAGTTTGTTCTTTACATAAGCAACCATGCAATAAGGCCCCACGCCCGCGGCGATCCCGATGATAATGGCCCCGCCCACGTTCACGAACCCCGCGGCCGGCGTTATGGTCACCAGTCCGGCGACCGCGCCCGAAGCCAGACCGAGCACCGTCGGCCGTTTGTTGACGATCCAATCGCATATCATCCAGGTAAGGGCTGCAACGGCCGTGGCCGTGTTGGTATTAATGAATGCGGCGGCAGCAAGGCCGTTCGCGGCGCAGGCCGAACCGGCATTAAATCCGAACCAGCCGAACCATAAAAGTCCTGCGCCCAGCACGGTAAACGGAAGATTGTTGGGCAGAAGCGTGGGCTCTTTGCGTTTGCCCAGCATCAGCGCTCCCACCAGCGCCGCGATACCGGCATTAATATGCACCACGGTGCCGCCGGCAAAATCCAGCGCTCCCATTTTTGCCAGGAATCCGTTGCCCCAGACCCAATGGGCAATCGGCAGATACACGAGCGTGAGCCACAGTACCGAAAACACTACCCACGCCGAAAACTTCATGCGCTCTATGTAGGCGCCGCTGGCCAGGGCCACGGTGATTGCCGCGAATGTCAACTGAAACACCACAAAAATGAATTCGGGCATGGTCATGGAAAGGGAGTTTACGGTAATGCCCTTCATCATCCATTTGTCAAGATTGCCGATGATGCCGTTCACATCCGTGCCGAACGCCATGGCGTACCCGTAAACAACCCAGAGCACGCTCACGATGCAGAACGTTACAAACGACATGGCAATGGTGTTAAGAAGGTCTTTGCGCTTTGCCAGGCCGCCGTAAAAAAGCGCCAGGCCGGGCAAGGTCATGAGCATGACCAGCGCGGTGGCGACGATCATCCAGGCCGTATCGCCCGAATCAAGTTTCACGACCGGTGTCGCGGGGGCTGCCGCCGCAGGCGCCAACACCGACGCCACGGCCCCGGGCGTTGTATCTTTTTTGGTCGTGTCCTGGGCATACAACGCTGCCGCGCCGATAACAAACGCGACCCCGAGGCAAAGCCAAACAATCTTTCTCATTACACACCTCCGGAAGTTAAAGAGTATAAAAATTCCTGATGGTATTTAAAACAAATTGATGTCGATCTGCACCGTAAATGTCGGTTTATAGGTTGTATTATCGTTAAAAATGTCATATCCGAGAATCGCACTCGCATTTGCGGCAAAATTATAGGAAAATCCAAAACTCAAGGCCCCATAGCTGCTTTTGCTCCCCTGATAATCAAGAGCCAGCCAGAGTTTGTCGCTTATTTCCGAAATCGTCCGGTCCCATGAGAGCAGAAGGCCGCTATTATCCGCTTTGGCATTGTCGCTCATATCTAATAATAATTTTTTATTGCCGGCGTAATAACCGACCGACAAACGCCCGAATTTCCCGATTGTTTTAGCGGCAAGGCCATAAATGATGTTATTATCGTTAATGTCTTTTTTTGTGCCGAAATCATAACCGCCCACGGCTAACGCCGGCATATATTTAAAGAAAGCATCTTCGGGCGTTCCAAGTTTTGCATTAAAATAGACGGGATAAACATGGTTGCCCCCCAAATCGCGATAGTCAATACCCACTTCCATTCCAATTTTACTAAAAGGTAAAACACCGATAGTAATTCCACCATTAGAAACCGAGCCCGTCTGGCCTCCGTTGTCATTTCCGGTATTCGTCAAATAGATGTCCCATCCAAAATGGGGATCGGCAAACTTCTGAATATCGGTTGATGGAATCCAAATTTGTGTCGATGGCGTCGCGCCTATGGAAGCGCAATATCCCAAAATTCCGGCAATAACTAACGGAACAAACATTCTGCGGGCCACAAAAACCTCCTTGAAAAGTTTAATAAAACGACATTTCATAACCCATTTCTTTTGCAAGTTCTATGCCAAATATGCGGGTCGCTTAATTACAATAGGAATACAAAGAGGAATAATAGGAGAGCTATTTCTTGATACAGATATGTACTTTTAAAAGAATTGTCGATTCATTTTTGTATTTGATAAATGCCCGATATTTATTTTTACAGAAAATCAACAAAAAAGGATTCCGCAATCTATGTATCAACCCTCTCAATCCGTGCTTACAAACTATGCCAAAGTCCTGATAAATTTTGCGCTTAACAGCGGCCGGGGGCTCCGCAAAGGTGAAGTTGTGTACTTAAGCTCGCCGCTGGCGGGTCTGCCTCTGGCGCGTGAAGTTTACAAAACCGTTCTGGCAAGCGGCGGCCATTGCATGCTGAATTTAATCGATGATTCATTCACGCTTATCAAGCTTAAAAACGCCGCGCAAAAACAGTTGCTCTTTTTCCCCGCCAAATTTTATCGCGGCCTGGCGCAAACCATCGACCACCAGGTCCGAATTCTGGCAGAGGAAGACCCGCTTTTTTTAAAAAGTATCGACCCTAAAAGAATCATTTGTTCCCAAAAAAGCAGCAAGCCCTACCGCGATTGGTTAGACAAAAAAGAGGACGATGGCCGCCTTACCTGGACGCTTTGTCTCTACGCCACCGCCGGCGTTGCCAAGCAGGCCGGGATTTCGCTTGAACGCTACTGGCGCCTGATCGAGCGGGCCTGCTTTTTAAACGCAGCGGACCCTATCGCGCAGTGGCAACAAACATTCTCCGAAATAAATCGCATTATAAAAACCTTAAACAAATTACCAATTGACAAACTGCACCTTACCGCATATAAAACGGACCTCTGGCTCACCCTCGGAGAAAAACGGAAATGGCTCGGCGGCAGCGGCCGGAACATTCCCAGCTTCGAAATCTTTACCTCGCCCGATTGGCGCGGCGTAAACGGCTCTATATTTTTTGATTTGCCCCTCTTTCGCTACGGCAACATAATCAAGGACATTGCGCTCGAATTCAAAAACGGCCGCGTGATTAAAGCCACGGCCCGCAAAAACGAAAAGCTGCTGCACGAAATCATAGCCCAGAAAAACGCCGATAAAATCGGCGAATTTTCCCTGACCGACAAGCGCTTCTCTAAAATCAATGCTTTTATGGCCGATTCGCTCTACGACGAAAATTTCGGCGGCCCCTTCGGCAACACGCACCTGGCGGTGGGCAAATCCTACCACGACACCTTCGCCGGTGACGCTAAAAAACTGCGCAAGGGCGATTGGGATAAATTAGGCTTTAACGATTCCGTGGAGCACACGGACATAATCGCCGGCACCAACAGGAAAGTCGTGGCGACGCTTAAAAACGGTTCTCAAAGGACCATCTATGAGCATGGAAAGTTTTTGATATGACAAACGCAGACGCCTCAGGGCATCACCAGCGCCTGCGCGAACGCTTTACCAATAGCGACCTCTCCGGCCTGGCCGATTATGAAATCCTCGAACTGCTCTTAACGTTTGTAATCAACCGCAAAGACACAAAACCGATTGCAAAAGAACTTATCCGCCAATTTAAAACCATCAATCGCGTCCTGAATGCCGATGCCGCAGACCTGCAAAAAATCGACGGTATCGGCGAGAGGACTTGCGCGTTTTTTCACCTTATAAGAGAGGTGGGCGCTTATTGCCTGCTCGAAAAAGCCTCGAAGCAATCGGTGATCACGCGCCGGACCGATGTCGAAGAATATTTGCGATTTACTTTTGGCAATAAGCAGGACGAATATGTCGCCATGGTTTATCTGGACAACGGCAACCATGTTTTAGGCGCCGATATCGTGGCCGAAGGCACCGTGAACCAGTGCGCCGCCTATCCGCGCGCCTTTTTTGAAAAAGCGCTTAAAAACCGCGCCACCTCGTTTATTATCGCCCATAATCATCCCGGCGGCTCGTTACACGCTTCGCAGGCCGACTGGGAGCTTACCGAACGTTTGCATAAGATCGGGAAACTGCTCGACATTCCCCTGCTCGACCATATTATTATTTGTCAGGATTCGGTTGTTACGTTGCGGGAAGATGGCCGCTGGCCGGGGTGAAACGGCCATCATGCCGCTAAAACCGGGACCTTAGCCGCCATTCTATCATGCATCAGGTTTTTGTAATTACGTTCTTCTTCGGGAAACAACGTTGGGATGTGTTTCCCGCCGGCGCCGGTCATTCTATTGTAATCTTTGTAAACCGGGCAGGCCATGCAGTTATTCTCTTTCTGCGGGGTGATGATGAATAAAAGGACAAAAAGGGAAATACTGCTGGAAGGGCTTCTGGATGAATTACTATCACCGGGGGAGGACCGCTGGAGCATGCCGGACGACCATCTCCTTACCTGCTGGCGCGAATACAATTGCAAAGTAAAACGCTGCCCCGTATATGGAAAGGAAAAAATACGGTGCTGGCAGGTTGTGGGGACCTTCTGCTCCCAAAAGCGGAAACCGTTGACTTTCAAGAAAAGGATGCGTACCTGCCTGAAATGCCGGGTATATCAAGCCGCGCTTGGAACCGCCGAATCACGCTCGTACGAAACCCTTAACAATATCGTATTCATTTTGACCGGATTCAATCTCTCTTTTTTTAAAACGAGCAGGACCGTTTTACAAAAAAGCATCGAAGGCCTTCGCGCCCGATTTGTAGCTTGTGAACTGTTAAACGAGGTGGGAAAATCAATTACCGAACAGCATATTTCCGTCGGCTGCTCCTGGCGCCCGGAGCGATTCTGCTACTGCCTTTACTTCCGGGTAAGCGCCTGTAAAAACTTTACAAAGCCGGTAATGTCTTTCTTAAAAAGCCGGGAAGCGCCTTTAAACTTTTTTACCAGATGTGCCAATCTTTCGCTGTCTATTGCAAATCCGTAGATATTCCTTACAACATGCCTGAACCCCAAAAACTCGGTAAGCGCGGTTTCGGTTTTGCCGGAGATCACGGGTGGGCGGACGGATCCAAGTTCCAGGCTCATGGAGTGCAGCAAACGCCTGTGCCAATCGAACGAATCTGGCGTACCGCCGTTAATGTCATCGGCGATTTTTTTGAAAATACGTTCGCATCCCGTATAGAAATTATGGAGTTTTAAAGCGACCGATTCTTCGTGGATTCGGCGCTTCTTCGCTTCGCGCGGAAGCGAGGCCCACGTTTCACCTAATTCGGCCGCCAATATATCAAGCTGGCGCAACTCATCCTTAATTTCCGCGATCAGATCGATAATCCTATCGTCGTTCATAAAGGACCTTTCCTTTCGCGATCCGCGAGGTCATGAGCGGCGTGGCAGCCGCAGTCTCGATGAGATCCACGGGAAAACCGGCAGTTTGACACTGGACAAGTGCGTTGAAATATTGATCCGGCTTTATCCCTTCTACCGCAAGGTCGATATCGGAGTTTGCTTTAAAACGACTGCCATGCAAAATGGAACCGACCAGGGTGACTTTTTTTGCGCCAAATTGATCGGCAAGAACGCGCGAAAGCTTTCGCGCACATCCGAGCGCTTTTTGCCTTCTTGATTCATTCATTACCCTGGTTTCTTCGTCGCGTTTTTTCCATGCTGCGCGGTATTTTTTCATCGAAATCATAGTGGCTGCCTCTATGTTAAAATATATTATTGACCGTCTTCAGAAACGATTCCGTCTGTTACCGGCCCAGCACCCATGCCAAAATCACGTCCGCCTGTTTTGCCGCCGCAATACTTACCGCCGGACTCAGCGGTTTTAATTCCGCAGATATTTCTGAAGTCTGATCGCCGATCATAAAAAAATTATCGCGGATTTTTTTAACTTTTATGCGGTCGCTGTCGCCGAACCCGGCCAGCCCGCTGGCGCAAACGACGAATTTATCCGAATTAATAAAAGTTTCGGCTAGCATAGCTTTGCAACCAGCGGTGTCAAATGCCTCCACGATCACCGTGCAGGAAGCAAAGATGTTCCCGATATTTTGCTTGTCAAGCTTGAGCTGGTAGGTTTTTATGGAAACCGCAGGGTTAATCCGCAATAAACTTTCCTTGAGCGCCTGCACTTTCGGCAGTCCGATTTGATTTAAAAAATAAAACTGCCGGTTTAAGTTTGATTCTTCGACATTATCAAAATCTACAATTACGAATTTTTCAAAACCGCACCTGACCAAGTTCATGGCGCAATTGGAGCCCAGACCGCCGGCGCCGGCAATGCCGATGCGCGTATTCCTGGTTTTTTTTATTTGTTCGGGAGTAAAATAGCGTTCCGAAACATTATCAAATGAAAAATTATTCGGGCTGTTCATGATAGTTTGCTGTTCCAATCGTGCATCACGGGTTGAAAGCCGCGTGCGAGCAAATCGCAGTTTACCTCCTGCACACTGCGCGTATCGGCGATTTCAAACTGCCCCACCGAGGACGAATCCAGGTGGCCGCCAACGGCGGTGGATACGCCCGCCGACATTTTAGTAACGCCAAGCGAAACAATATTATTGCGAAAATCCGCCGATTCGCGGGTAGAAACCGTTAACCCAGCCGCAGGCAAAAACAGGCGCAGGGCAATGAGCATGCGCACGAATTGCGTGTCGTTAACGTAAAACGGCTGCTTAAACTCCCCCACCAAAGGCCGCAGGCGCGGCAGCGACACCGAGAGTTCGGCAGCGGGATATTTTTTCCATAAATAGTCGGCATGCAGGGCGGCAAAAAATATTTCCGATACCGGCTGCGCCAGTCCCAAAAGCGGCCCGATGGTCACGGCGCGCATGTTCTCCTTTAATGCGCGTTCGGGCGCATCTAAGCGAAAAACAAAATCCTCTTTGGGGCCACCCCGGTGATAACCTTTGTAAAGATATTCATCGTAGACTTCCTGATATATGGTCAGGCCGTCGACCCCGTGGCCGATTAACTCTTTATACCCGTCACCTGCTAAAGGAAAAATCTCAAGGGCGATGGAGGCGAAATGTTCTCTTAAAATATCCACAACATCCGCCAAATACCGCAAGGGCGTTTTCGCCGGCGCTTCGCCGGTTAAAACCAGAACATGACGCATGCCGGTTTGGGCGATCGCGCGCGCCTCTGATTCTATTTCGTCAAGGGATAGCGTGCGGCGGTCTATGGTTTGCCGGCAGCCGAAGGAACAATAGGGACAGACATTTTCGCAGTAGTTGGAAATATAGAGCGGTGTAAAGAGCCGGATCGTATTGCCGAATTGGCGCCGCGTAATCTTAAATGCGCGCCGGGCGATAGCTTCGCGGTAAGGTGCCGCGGCATCCCCGAGCAGGGTTAGAAAATCGAGCGGCGCGAGATTCTCTTTTGCCAATATAGCTTCTACACTTGTCGCGCTTACCTCCGTAAAAAAGCCGTTAAAATCAAACGAGCGCCACTGCTGCAAAACATCGTAAAAGCCCATAGCGGCAATTATTCCAAAAAACCGGTGAGCGGCGAAGAGGCAACGGCCGTATCGGATTGCGGCCCCAGACCGGCCAAAAAGGCCGCGCGGCCCGCCAGCACGGCATGATAAAAGGCCGCGGCCATGGCGACCGGACTATGGCTTGACGCAATGGCAGTATTGAGCAGCACGGCGGCGGCGCCCATTTCCATGGCGGCGGCCGCGTGCGAAGGCGCGCCGATGCCCGCATCCACGATAACCGGCAGGTCGATCTCTTCAATCAGCAGCCGAATCTGGTCAACTGTTTGTAAACCACGGTTGGACCCGATGGGCGCGCCCAGCGGCATGACGGCCGCAACGCCGATATCGGCCAGGCGCCGCGCGACCGAAAGGTCGGGATAGATATAGGGCAAAACAATGAATCCCTCTTTGACAAGCTCTTCCGCGGCCTTGATGGTCTCCACGCTGTCGGGCATAAGGTATTTGGCATCGTTAATGACTTCGATCTTTATCCAGGCGCCAAGATTCATGCCGCGGGCAAGGCGCGCGATGCGCACGGCCTCGGCGGCATTGCGCGCGCCGGAGGTGTTGGGCAGGATTATTTTTCCGGGGGGAATAAAATTTAGCACCGAATCGTGGGGTTTGTCAAAGTCGATGCGCCGCAGGGCCACGGTAATAATATCGCATTGCGCGGCCGCAAGCACGGCGCTTATTAAGCGGTCGTCGCGATATTTTCCCGACCCGGTAATGAGGCGCGATTTTATTTTTTGCCCGGCAATAACTAAAAAATCTTCTTCGGATTCGGTTTTATTTTGCGGGTTGTTCATATTTATTTATGTTATCAATACTATCCGCCACCGACAAACCGGATAATTTCGATGGCGTCGTTTTCTTTAAGATTAGTGCTTCCGAATAATTCTTTGACGATTATATTCGTATTTATTTCTACCACGACATGGAGAGGATTAATGGATTTTTCTTGCAGTAATTTGCTGATTGATTTCTCTCCATCAATATCGATTGTTTTTCCGTTGATTCTTAATTTCATAAATATTTAAATAACTACCTTGGAAGGGGCTGGCCGCCCCTTAAACCCGCCAGGGAAAATGCTTATTATAGCTAAAAGATAAAACCATGCTTGTTTGACAATGGGGACTTAATCGCACGCAAAATGGTCGGAATATTTTAGCTATAATACGTATATTCCTTACCGGATCTAAAGGGCGGCGAGCCCTTTCCATATTATTTTATTTAATTAAGTCTTATAAATCTTAGAATTAGAGGGAACTGATTTTGTAATCCAGGTATTCCCGCCGATAACGCTGCCCTTACCAATACGGGTTTTGCCGCCCAGAATCGTGGCATTGGAATAAATGACAACGTCGTCCTCGATGTCCGGATGGCGCTTGACCCCTTTTACCGGCTTGCCTCTTTTGTCAAGCGTAAACGACAGCGCGCCGAGCGTAACGCCCTGGTAGAGCTTTACATTTGCGCCGATGGTAGTGGTTTCGCCGATCACCACGCCCGTGCCGTGGTCGATAAAAAACCGCGGTCCGACGGTAGCGCCGGGATGGATATCGATCCCGGTGCGGGAATGGGCGCGCTCGGACATGATGCGCGGAATGATGGGCACGTCTAATTTGTAAAGCAAGTGCGCGATGCGGTGCGTGGCGATGGCCTCGATGCAGGGGTAGCTCATGATGATTTCGTCGAGCGAGCCGGCCGCCGGATCGCCGTCGTAGGCGGCCTGGATGTCTTTGAGCAGGATCGCGCGGATTTGGGGCAGCGATTCGATCAGCTCCTGCAGGACCGCCTCGGCCCGGTCGGCGCACGTGCAGTTACGGCATGAATTGCGCGAGCAAAGATAACGAAAAACGGCCTTGATATGCCCGCCGAGGGCAATGCTGATGTGCCGCAACTTGTCGCCCAGGAAAAAATTAATATCGTCTTTGGTGACTTTTTCGGTGCTGTAATAACCGGGGAACAGGACCGCGAGAATATCGTCGAGGATGTCGCAGATTTCACTGCGGCCGGACAAATTGAGCCCGTCCTCCGCCTGGGCATTTAAATGGCCCAGGACGCTGCGTTCGAGCTTGGCAACCACCCCGGGCAATTGGTGGTTGATCCAATGTTTGTTGCCGGACCCAACCATAGTATTGCCGGTTTTTTTTTTGCTTTCCCGGCCGATCTTCCGTGATGGAACCATGGTGGAAGACCTTTCGCTAAAAAGAGGTGGTTTCGTGGAGAAATTTTATCCACTGGCTGAAAAATTCGTTGCGGTGGCTGCGCCAGCAGTTGACCGGGTTCTCCAAATCGTAATTTTGCGGCGGCGCCACATCGGCGCGACCCAGGTTCTTATCGCGTAAATATTCCTCGCGCAGACGGTGCTTGCTGTATTCCGGATGGCCCAGATGCATTATAAAACGGCCGTCGGCGCTTTCAAAAATAACATACCCCCCGCCGTGTTCGGAATAGGCCAGAAGGTTCATGTTGCCCTTGTCGCGTTCGTGTTCCATTGCCTGGTCGGCAACGCCCGAATGACGGCTCTGGGGGCACCAGAAAACATCATCGAGGTCGCCGGTAATGCGATGCCCGCGACTAAGGTTTTTAGTCTCGAAGATGCCGAATATTTTCTCGGAATACATTGTTTTTTCGACTCCAAGGAATTTTGCGAGCGCCAGCGCGCCCCAGCACATGCCGAGCGTGGAAGGAATATTGTTGCGCGCGTACTTGAGAATGCGTTTGATTTCTTCCCAGTAGGAAACCTCTTCGAACGGGATCTCCTCCACCGGCGCACCGGTAACGATCAGGCCGTCGATGTGGTCGTTTTTGATGGCGTCCTCAAAGTTGACATAATGCTTATTTAAATGCGCCTGGTCGCTGCTGGAATAGGTGTGATTTTCGAGCCGGATAAAAACCGGTTCGATCTGCAGGACCGAACGGCTCAGCGGGTACAACAGGTTAAATTCGTAGGTTTCGGCCTTCGGCATGATATTTAAAATGCCGATGTGCAACGCGCGGATGTCTTCGCGCAGCGCCTGTTCATGATCCATGCACAGCACGCGGTTCTGCTCGAGTGCGGCCTTGGCATGATAATCTTTTGGAATAACTATGGCCATAAATTAAGAGATTCCCTCGCCATTCTTAAAAATATATTCCTCCAATCTCCAAGTATTCAGAATTCAGGAGACAGGATTCAGAAGATATTGGATCTCTGTTTTTTCTTCAAAGCACCGGCAAAGTTCTTTGTTCTGACTTCTGAATTCTCGATCCCGGCTTCGGCGTTAGCGATATTTTATCCTTAGATTGAATAATTTTCAAGCGAGGTTTTTTGTTCCATTTCAAGCAGATCGGCAAGCGTAAGGGCGGTTAACACGGCCTTTTGCGCATTATGCAGTTTTTCCCATACCGTGCGGGCCACACAATTGGAGGCGCGGTCGCACAGGGTGGGATTTTCCACGCACTCAACCGGCGAAATCGACCCTTCCAGAGCGCCGACGATTTCGTACAGCGTTATGCTCGCAGGAGGCAGGGCCAGTGAAAATCCGCCGGAAGCGCCGCGCACGGTCGTTATCAGCCGCGCCGATTTGAGCGCAATTAAAATATTTTCCAGATACCCGTGGGAAATACCCTGGGTTTTGGAAATGTCCTTGCGCTTGCGGGCGCTGCGGCCGTAAACCTTGGCGATTTCGACCATCGCCCGCAGGCCGTACCGGCACTTGGTGGAAAGTTTCATGGTCCCCTGCTTGGTTAATGCGCTTTTTGTAAACCTTCATCCAGCGCCGCGATAAGATCGTCGATATGCTCCAACCCGATCGAAAGACGCACCAGGTCGGGCGTCAGGCCGCCCTGCCGCTGCTGTTCCTCGCTTAATTGCGAATGGGACGTACTTGACGGATGCAGAATAAGGCTTTCGGCGTCGCCGACGTTTGCAAGGTGCGAAAAGAGGCCGATGGAATCGATTAGTTTTACCGCGGCCGCGTACCCGCCTTTAACGCCAAAGACTACCATGCCGCCAAATCCGCGCTTAAGGTACTTGCTCGCGACCGGATAGGCGGGATCGGAGGGCAACCCCGGATAACGCACCCAAGCGACCTGGCGGTGCCCCTTTAAAAATTGGGCGACGGCAAGCGCATTGCTGCAATGACGCTCCATGCGCACCGGCAGGGATTCCACGCCCTGAAGCAGGATCCAGGCATTGTCCGGTGAAATGCAGGCCCCCAGATTGCGAAGCGGTACGGTACGCAGGCGCAGCGCAAAGGCGATGGGCGCGAGCGGGGCCGGCAGATCGGAGGCCCAGCGCAGACCGTGATAGTTATTGTCCGGTTCTGTAAAGAGCGTAAATTTTTTGTCCTGCCAGTTAAAATTTCCGGCATCGGTCACCACGCCGCCGATCGCGGCGCCATGCCCGCCGATCCATTTTGTAGCGGAATTAATAACGATATTGGCGCCATGCTCGATGGTCCGGAGCAAATAGGGCGTGGTAAAAGTGGCATCGACGACAAGCGGGAGATTATGCTTGCGCGCGATCGCCGCCACCCCGGCGATATCGGTAAAATCCAGGCTGGGATTGCCGATGGTTTCGATAAAAACAAGGCGGGTTTTATCATTGATGGCGCTCTCGTAACTTTTTAAATCGGCGTGATTTACAAAACGGGTTGTAATGTTAAATTGCGGCAAAATTGCCTCAAACATGGTATAGGTGCCGCCATACAGGTTGCCGGCGGAAACGATTTCGTCCCCGGCCCTGGCGATGGTAATGACGGTGTTGAATATCGCCGCGGTGCCCGAAGCCTGCGCCACGGAGGCCAGGCCCCCTTCGAGTTGACTGATGCGCTTCTCCAGGACATCGTGGGTGGGGTTCATAAGACGGGTATAAATATTACCCAGTTCCTTAAGCGCAAAAAGATTGGCGGCATGCTCGGTGTTTTTGAACAGATAGGAGGTCGTGCGATAGACCGGCACCCCGCGGGAAAGCGTGTCCGGCTCAACCACCTGGCCGCCGTGAACCGCTAAAGTTTCGAAACGGTACTTGTCGTTACTCATGTTTTGCTCGCTTTCATCGTTGATAACGTTTGTAAATGCAATACTCTTATTAAGCAAGTGCGGCGTCGTCGAACAACCAGGTGCTTAAATAGCGTTCGCCGGAATCGGGCAACACAACCACGATTAATTTTTCGGCGTTTTCGGGCCGGTTGGCAACCTGGATCGCCGCCCATAGCGCCGCTCCGGAAGAAATGCCGACTAAAAGACCTTCCTGCCGAGCCGCCGCCCGCGCCAAATTGGCGGCATCGTCGTCTTTTACCGTAATTATTTCGTCGATAAGGTCGCGCCGTAAAACCCCCGGAATAAAGCCCGCTCCAATGCCCTGAATTTTGTGCGGCCCCGCCTGTCCGCCCGAAATCACGGGTGAACTGGCAGGTTCAATCGCAATCGTTTTTATCGACGCTTTTTTACTCTTTAATACTTCGCTTACGCCCGTAATCGTGCCGCCCGTACCAACGCCGGCAATAAAAATATCTACCGTACCATCGGTGTCGTTCCAAATTTGCTCAGCCGTGGTTTTCCGGTGGATTTCCGGATTGCTCGGATTATTAAATTGTTGGGGGATAAATGCGCCTTTTATTTCTTTGGCCAGGGCATCGGCTTTTTCGACGGCGCCGCGCATTCCCTTTGGCCCCTCGGTTAAAACCAACTCCGCGCCGAATATTTTAAGCAGCTTGCGGCGTTCCAGACTCATAGTCTCGGGCATTGTTAGGATCAGCCGGTATCCTTTAACGGCACATACGTACGCCAGCGCAATCCCGGTATTGCCGCTGGTTGGTTCAATAATAACACTATTTTTATTAATGCGTCCATTTGCCTCCGCTTCCTCAATCATGGCAAGGCCGATGCGGTCTTTAACACTCGAAAGCGGGTTAAAAAATTCAAGCTTGGCAGCGATGATTGCTTTGCCGCCCTGGTTGAGCTTGTTGATTTTAACCATCGGCGTTTTTCCGATAAGCTTAGTAATGTCAGAGGCGATTTTCATGATGTTCCTCGCTCAGATTAAAGTGATATATTTTAACCCTTCAGATTCCGGCGCCTTCCACAAAGAACAAGGAGAGTTCTTTAAAAACCAGCTCCTCGTCTTTGCCTTCTACCTGAAGTTTAACTTTATCTTCGTGACCTACCTCAAGCATTAACAATTCAATAACAGAGCTCCCGCTTGCACATTTATCATCATTGCAGAGAGTTACTTTGGATTCAAATTGCTTTGTGGTATCGGCAATTTTAGCGGCAGCCCGCAAATGCAACCCGTTTTGATCTTTAATTTTTACGATTCTTTGCTTCATAAATATTGTCAACTTTGTTTATTAACAATAATATATTATAATTATTAAAAACTGTCAATAAAATAATTAAAAAAATGCGCTTAAAATCAAACCTTTTTAATAAAATACGAATATGTACATTGGTTTAGTGTACATTTTTATTCTCTCATTTTTTCGGAATCCTTTATCCGTTTTATTTTCATAAAAAGGGGCCCCTGGAATATATTATTTTAAGTATATCAATTAAAAAGTCTTTTCGGAATTAAAAGCATATATGATTCATATTTTCCCGCGAATAGTACCGTTTTTTTTGCTTTTTCTCTCTGTATCCCTTGTATCCGGCGCATCATCGCCGTTAGATACCTCGCGGACTTCAATCAACAACTTTGTCGTCGGGGATTCTTCGGCGCAGGCTGGAGGCATTAATAAAAATAAGAGCGGGCTGCCGGCGCAACGCATGGAGAATTTTAAGATAATCCGGCGTTCAATTGATTATAAAGAACAAATAACGCTCTCCGTCGCCATGATGGCCCTGATCGCGCTCATTATAACGACGACGCAGGCATGGAACCCGAATTAATTCTATTGACTTGGAAACAATTAATGGTTATTTTTTACCCTGCGTTTTGCGAGAGTAGCTCAGGGGTAGAGCTCTACCTTGCCAAGGTAGCTGTCGCGAGTTCAAATCTCGTCTCTCGCTCCATTGGGTTTCCTTTTTTAAGGAAACCCAATTTTTTTAATTAATCGGCATTTTCCACGTAATGCTTATTTGGGGCGGTATAGCCAAGTGGTAAGGCAGAGGTCTGCAAAACCTTTATCTCCAGTTCAAATCTGGATGCCGCCTCCAATTTTTTCCCTCATAAAAACACCTGCTTTCTTTACAAACGCCCAAACGTCCGGCGCAGCACTTCTTTAAGCGCGCGACGCTTGGCCTCTGCGTCGAGCATGGGAACCGGTACGGCGGCGGGCGTATAAATGCTCTTCTTGGCAAGCGCCGGCAGGTTTTGTTGGCGCGCCAATTCCCCGCGAATAAATGCACCCTGCGTCCCTGTGTTTTCGAGCCACCATATCTGGCTGCCGCGACGAATTAACTGCGTGGTGCAAATTGCCGAGGCATAGGTATAAATGGTCTGGGTGTCGGCAACGCTACTGTCAAGCGCCGAAAACCAGGGCCGCAGAGCGCCCAACTTGCGCGACCGGATCCGGTCATCGAACTTACCGAACAGATAAGACGCTTTTTGCGCATCGGTCAAGGCAAGCGCCCAGATCAACGTCCCGTATTTTTGCCCGGCATCAATAAAAAACATAAAGCGGTCGCCCGACCATCCCAGCCCCGAGGAAACAAAGGCGCTGTCAAGTTCTCCGTAAAAGAGCGCAAAAAGAATAATGGCGCCGGCATTGTCGTCATCCAGAAATACCAGGGCCGAATCGGCGTTTATCAGCCGTTGCTGCAGCGGAGTAAAATCGAAGCCGTGGACCAACCGATTATCAACGGCAAATATTCCCGCCGTGCTGAGCGGAGCGCCCGTGATGGAAAACTTGCTGTTGACGCCACTCCAGCCGCTACTATGCATATAGGTCTGCGCAACATAATAAGGACCCAGGTCGTAGGGCGCCAAGGACTGGACATCGAGATAAACGGGAGTATCCAGGGTCTCTTTATATTTTATAAAATTCGACCTGATATTTAAGAACATGTTCCCGATAAGTGTGTAGGGATCGGCGATGGTGGAACTAAGGTAATTCAACAAACATACATATCCTGTAAAACTGGCGTCACCCTCAACTAAGCTTTTCCAGGCAAAATACCTATCGCTGTTATAATACGAATATACCGGGACATCGGGCGCCCGTGAACGTAAATGCTGATCCTGCAAAGCGTGCGTCATCTCGTGCGCAACGTAATAGGTTATCGCCGTGTCCGAAAAAGCAAGGTCGGTCAGGAAATAGAGCGAATCCGAACCGGGAACGTAATACGCTGCGGGGAAACCAGTATAATGGTCGGTGTAGGTTGTCTGCAGGGCGGTGTCGAATTCGTCGATAAGACCCATTTGCAGGAACTCGGTGTTGAGATACCCGGCCTGGTCATTACTCAAGTCATTATGCACCGATGCGGCAATCTGCGCCCCATATTCCGCCCTCGTAATAAACCCCAGTTTAAGCGGGCGCGTAAAGGTGAGCCCGCGCAATTTTTCGATGCGCGGTCCGATCTGTTGCATTTTGTAAACAAAAGGAATTGCTTCCGGAGAAAAATGGTCCCCGGAATCATCCTGCACCGCTACGCGGTGTATTGCCAAGATTCCCAGGGCGGCGTTGGTGGGATTAAAAAGCTTGATGACCGCGGTCTCCGTTCCGGTTTTGATGGTGTCGTTTATCAAACGCAGCGCAATCGTGGCCGTGGTCTGCCGCTCCATGAATGCCAGGGAATTTTCATTGCTTTCAAAATTACGGCCCTGGCTTCCGGAATCGGGATTTATTGAATAATGCACGACGACCACTTCGGCGGAGGCCGACGAAAGCGCTACCCGGACAAGGTGCACCGAATCGGTCTCAACACAACTTGAGTTAGACTCGACAAACGAAATCGAGACTGCGGTCATGGGGGCTGTTGCTACGTTTGTGCAATCGGCGAAGGCGCAGCAAAGTGCAAATGCGGCGCAAATCCGTATTATTTGATCGGCCCTACTCATCCTTGAATAAATCTTCGCTGTCGCGGTCTTCCCACAGGCGGGCGGCGCGATCTGCCGATTTGTCAATTGCAATGCAATTGAGTTTGGGATTATCTCTCATTTCCTTGACGCGGTTGTTGCGGACGTTGCTAAAAACGCTGATATAAGAATTGGCCTTTTTCTGGTCCCCCAGCCGCAGGGCGATCGCCACAATGGTATAGAGCACCTGCATTTCGATTTCTTCCGACGGGCAGTTGGAGGTGCGAAAAGCCTCTTCGTAAAATTCCAGCGCCTCTTGCAGCAGTTTGCGGTTGTCGCCCCCGCCGTCTTTTATAATTTTGGCGATCTTGAGCGCATAGGCGCCCTGCTTGTAAAATGCGTACGGCTGTTCGTACCAGGCCTCGACGCTGGCGCGCGCCATGGCAAGGCGGTAGCTTGCTA
The DNA here is from genome assembly GCA_028718065.1 of Chitinivibrionales bacterium. Classification (GTDB taxonomy): domain Bacteria; phylum Fibrobacterota; class Chitinivibrionia; order Chitinivibrionales; family FEN-1185; genus JAQUMP01. The sequence goes on from JAQUMP010000001.1 coordinate 24,438, forward strand.
TGGCCGCATCGTCGAAGCGGGGCCGCTTGAAATAATTCTCGAAGTCGGTCACGGATTTCAGGATTGCGCGACGTTCGCCGATTTTTTCCTGCAGGGTCATGATGATATTGCTTAAAAGCTGGCTTTTGGCATCTTCGCCGACGCCGGCCTGGGGACGGTTAAAATCCCTTTTGTCCGGAGAAGCGAACAAACAACGCGGACAAACGGTGACCCCCAGCAAGGTGTAATCGACGGTTTTAAAGCCGCTGGCGCCGGCATAAAGGGGCACTAAAAATTTATTCTGGATGATCTGCTGGCTCTTGGCGCGCAGTTCGTAGCAAATAATATCGCCGCGGTTACAGACCGGACACTCGACCTTAATTTCAAAAATAGGGTCTTCGCCCTTGTCGCCTTCGACTACCCGGGTGCTTTTAAGCTTGTTTTCTTTAACGGACTTGATATTTTTAATATCGATCGTGGGCCCGAACTGCCGAATATATTCGCCCACCAGATTGACATCGTTCAAAAGCGCCAGCAAACGGCGCTTGACATCCGCTACATCGATGGCCATGAGCCGACTCCCCGCATTTTTTTATGCCCGCCTATCCGAACACCCATAATTATGTACCCATATTAGCGGATAAGTCAAGAGCGCCGTTGCGGCCGCGAAAAACGAACGGGGCGTTGTTTTTAGTACCGGGGGACCAACAGAAAGGAGCGTGCGACACCGGCGGCGTCGAGCGTGCGATGGATAACGACCCGGCCTTTTCTTGGGCTGAAGGGGCCGTTTGCGGGCGCCAGGCGCCGGCCGGAAATCGAAAAATATTCGTTCTTGACAATAAGCAAATTTGCGGCCCCGCCCGGGGAAATTTTACGAATCACCCCGTCCGGCGTCCAGGCGCAATTTGCGGTGGCGGCGTCAAGCGCCGGACCATACTGGATATTCTGCCAGGTGGGACGATTGACCGGATCAAGAGGCATGGCGGAAGGGTCGTCGAAGCCGCCCACCCGCAATTGCTTAACGCCGCTGTTCATGCCCACGTCCACATCGTTATACCCGAAATTGCAGGCGCTCAGGCTGCCCAGGCTCGGCGCCGCTGCGAAGCCCGGATTGCCGACTTGACTCCAGGGAATCAGCCATTCCTGCACGCGGGTGTTGCCGGAACTTTGCCCGATAATCTCGCTGCGAATGCCGAGGGTCGCGGCCGCATCGGCAAAGGTATGTGGCGTTAGCGTAAAAGCTTGCACCGTTTCATCAGTAAGGTAGGCAGCATTAAACTCGTTGATATACATGGCTGTGGGCGGCGTCGAGCCGCCAAAGCGCAACAGGTATTGTCGTGTCGAAGGCGTTTTTGAGCCAACCCCTAAGGCCGTTCCGGCGTTATACGCGGCAAAAATCGCGCTGGCGGGTTGATTGTCAAAGTACAAATCCGCGGCATCGTTGGCCCATTGCGAATAATCGCCATATTGATTATTCACAACATTCTGATAATCGACCCAGGAATCGTCTTCGACCTTTATATAAAGGTATATCCCCATTTCGCCGTAGGCGGCATAGACTGTTAATTGGGCGTCGAGCGGACCGTTAAAGGCAACCGTGCCGCGCGAGCAGCACGAAGGATCGCAGTATTGATAGTCTAACTTATCGGTACATACATCCCACGCATTCCAGAACGGCGAGCGAATGCCGTCGCTGGTGCTGAACCAAGATTCCTGAACAGCGGAAAGCTTATAGGCCACCAACACAAAATCGGTCACGTCGGGTGGATAAATAGATTGGGCGTAACTGAATGATAAAATGCCAGTTGCGCCCATTAATAAAATAATTGACTTTAACATTTTCATGGCTTGCTTTAGCGCCTCGTAACTCCTTTATCTGGCAACCAGCATCACCGAATGCATACCGCCGCGCGCATCGACAGTGCGATTAACGACGATCGTGTTGCGAGCCACACTGAGGACGCCGTTTTTAAATTCGAGGCGTTTGCCGGCGAGCGAAAAATATTCGCTTCTAACAATCGACGTTTTTAAAGCGGCGTTGCGGGAGATTTTATTAATGACGCCGTCTTCGGCCCAAGTGCAACCGGAGGTCGCGGCGCTGAGCATGGGACCATATTGAATGTTCTGCCAAT
>JAQUMP010000002.1 GCA_028718065.1 Chitinivibrionales bacterium
CCGATCTTTGCTCGCTGCAAAGTTGCCCAGGCTATCCACATCTGCAACCACCGTCTCCTGACCGAATCCTACCCGGTTAATATCGAGCTTGACCGCAGGAATTTCCTTATTAACATTTATGACTTTGCCGGTAATTACCACACGTTCCGGGGTTTGATAGAGATTATTTTTGGTAGGGGAAGAGCAGGATAAAATTAGAAAACCAAGACAAGTAAAAATAATTCCATTAATTATCAGCTTCATGTTTATAGTTTTCCCTTTTGATTTCTTAATTGCTTGAATTGTCTTCATTGCCCGAATATTATTAACTTTTTATTTTCATGATTTTAATCCGAATTTGTTTCGGTTGAATATAATCAGGCATTGCTTGATTTATTTTAAGATTAGCAAGTGTTTTTGTAGAGCTATTTTGATCGATCAGAGATAATGTTTTATGAGTAGTATCAATATTAACATTAAGCCCGCATTTTATAGGTCCTGTATTCATCCAAATATTATCTAAACCCAAGTATAGTTTTCCTTCACAATTTCCAATGCAGGTATAATAATATTCGCATCTCGTTATGGATTTACCAACAAATTCATCAGTTATAAATGAATTTATAATTTTGCCTTCCATATTTAAAGCGATCCAATAAATATCTGCGAAACCGCCAAATCTCCCCGATGGAGATGCTTTTTGTGTAATCTTCTCTAATCCAACTAAAACAAATTTGTTCGCAATTATATGTATTTTTTCAATATGATATTTTTGTTGGTAAATGCTATTAAATTCATCAAATAGTGCCATTTGATCAGATTTTGGAGCGCCCTTTTTCTTCTTTATATATTCCATAAAATCTTTGCTATGTAAATATTTCCTGGATTTGCTGGATATATCTATTTGTTTCATCAATTTGCCGTTTTTATCATACAAATAAACTATGGGTTCAAAAGTAGCTCCAACCCAGCAATTTCCCTTATTATCAATATCTGAATTGCTTGTGATTAAGCCTATTCCAATTGAATCAAATTCATATTCCGTTTTACCAAAGCCATAAATAATTTTACCGACACTATCAATAGCAACGAAACGGCTGGCTGGCAAAGCTGCTTTATTGTTTTCTTGAGATGCATGAACTGAACCTTGAAATTCGCAGTAGAATAAATTATTGAGCGGGTTATACATTGCAAAACGTGGGCAACCTGGTGTTTTTATATTCTTTAAAAATAAGCCGTTTTCATTGAAAAGCATAATTTTGTAAGGATCATTTTCGCAAAATAATGCAATATTCTTTCCTGTATACAATATTCTTTCGGGGCCGCGCCCATATTGCGTTTCATTAATTTTACCTGGAGCACCTAATTGGGTTACAAAATGACCAGACGTGTCATATTTATAAACTTTTCGATATTTATAAAATATAGGGCAACCCTCATAGGTTCCCATAAAATCACCAATAAAATAATATGAATTGTTTATGTTTTGAATATGGCTGATATAATTAATTGGAGGGAAACTATCATTCTGAAAAACAATTGTATTTTCTTCAATAAATATGTCGTTAAGTGTTTTTGCTTTTATTAAAAGTGAATCGATTCGGTCTGTAGAGACGGTTAATTTATTTTCAGCGTATATTTCTGAAATGTTTAATAGAGCAAAAATAGAAATTAATAGACTTAATTTCGTTGTCAAAGCAAAACTCCTTTTCTAAATTGGATTAATTTGTTATTTCTTATTCTGAATTTATATGGCTAACATGTATTAGGCAACAACAGCCATGTTCAATATACCACCTGTCTATTTATCACATCAATTTTAAATAGAAGCCAGACCCGTCCTAAACCGAAATGGGCGGGGCTGGCCGGACCCGGAAAGGACGCAAAAGCGGCCTTTCCGGCGCAAGAAAAAATAGCGGCAGGGGAGGGAAGTCCCCTGCCGCCGATACTTCGGCTTTGCTCAGTACAAGTCGCTGCGGGTCGTCCGCCGCGGCTAAACGTTTAATTCGATGCCGTAACCTTTGTAGATTTTTAAAATCACAAGATACAATTCGTAATCGGTTCCTTTGATTTCCTTAAGCAGTTCTTCCATAAATTCCATCCTTTCGGTTTGTGGTTTGTTAGTTTTGAAGCGAAGCGATTTGTTTCACTTCAATTTTTTCTAATATCCGGTCAATGGCAGATTTTTCCGGCAATCTAATTTCCTCGAAAAGCTGCCGGTCCTGGTCGTGGTCGTGGCCGTCAAATTCCTTCATGGAATACAGAATAAATTCAGACAACATTGTATGCCTCCCTCGTTATGCTGCCTGGTTAAGTTGTTGCGTTTCGGATGCCTGCACGATCTCATTTATAACCTTTAAGCATGTGTCAAGAATCTTCATACATGCGTTTACGGGGGAGAGGTTCGCTTCTTCGGCGTGGCCTTTGATATACTGGAAGTTGTTTCCCAGGGGCGGCTCTTTGCCAAGCATGTACATGAGGGCGGCCGCCGAAAGCTCGGCAATGACTTCCTTTCCCCAGCTCGGGGCCTGCTCCGCCTTGGGATCGATGCGGTAATGGCTGCAATGGGCCAGCTCGTGCAGGAATGTTTTTTCCGAGTCGGTCGCCATGACAATTTCTTTTCTGCCGTCACAGTAATAACCATTGTATTCACCGTTGAAAGCTCCGGCCTTAACTTCGATTCCCCAGCGGGCGGCGATATCGGCAAGGGGCAAAGTTTTGACATCGAGGGGGAGATATTCAAGCGGTTTGCCTTCGGTGTCCTCAACCCGGAAAACCGGGATTGCATGATATCCGACGCATTCCATTATTTCTTCGTGCTGTGTCTCGCCGGTTTTCTCGTCAAAGATGTCCATTATCTGATTGGATTTCTTGAGAATCGGGCCAAGAATATAGACGGATTTTGAACCTTTTTTGACGTATCTTTCCGCGTCCTTCCATTGCACGAATCCCCGCGCGTCACCGGTGCCCTGCAGAAAGGCAAGCGCCCTGTTACGCTGCGTCCATTTATAGGCCGGAATATTGGCCGGTGGGGTGAAAGTGCTGTATGCAATCGCTTGGGGGATGTTGCCGCTCTCGAACGCCTCAAGAATCTTGTTTACTGCTTTGCTTGCGCTGTTGTTCGTTGACATGGTAAGAACCTTTCTTTAAAGTGATTGTTAATTAAAAAGATTGAGTTGTTTTGAATGGTCGGTAGTGTAAAAATCCGCGCAATGGCTTTTAGGGTCAAGCTCGAACGGGCAATCATCTTCCGAGTTCCAGAAGGGGCATTCTACGCCCTTGACGTGCTTCTTGCAGTCATTGCACCAAACGATGGGCTTATTTTTGGGAAAAAGATCTGCTCGTATGCTCATAGGTTTCTGCCGTTTCCTTTGGTTGTTACAGGGAATTGATTATCAGGGTTTTTTCAATCTGAAAGTTTTCGTGCGTATCAATTCTGCCGCAATGCATGCACTTTTCATTGCCGTCATAGAGTTCAATTACCCATGAGTGAAGGCAGAATGTTTGCTCCGTCTCGGTCGTTGGCTGTTCAATTGTCTGGTTCATTGCATTTTCCTTTCTAAAGGGTTTTGATGATCGTTTTCGCCTACGGAAAACATGCCCTCCCCCGCAGGTCTGCCCCTGCGGCGAGCGGCTGTTTGAGCAAAAGGAATGCGCAACAAGGGAGGGAATCTCGAAAAGTTTTTGGGGGGACTACCGGCACTAAAGACCGGCGACATGAAATGCGGCCGGGCATTGCCGGTGGGGGAGCCAAAACTGAATGCGGATCGCTCCACGACACGAAGTGCGGGGGAGCGAGCGACATGAGGCTTGAGTTTTTGGGAAACCCTTGTGCGAACCTTTTGTGACCAAGCTTTTAATTGACCTGCGGGGGAGGGATTAGTTTTTTTTTTCGACAGCGTCGAGATTATCTGTTATCCGAAAACAGAAGGTGCGAGCCGATGGGGTGGGGGTCCCTGTCGGCTGCGGTCGAGGTGAATTGCCGCTTGCGGCAAAAGGAGCGGCGCTCATCTATAAAAAATGCCGGCCACAAAGTGTCCCAGGAATTGGACTGGAAAGCCCAAGGGCAAGGCCACGGCTGAGCGCAATGAGATTTATCGAATGGAGCGTGCCGGCATTCCCGGAATAAAATCCATACGCGCGGAAGTGCCGTAGGAATGGCCCCACGAGCATTGCGAAGTGACGCGGGCCAGGGCAACGCCACGAAGCATGTCCATAGCAGGGGTGCGGAAATGGGTTGCAACCATTTCACGGGGATAAGAATAAAAGCAAATGCGTTCTTTCTCGGTCTTGGAAAGGGGGAGTTACGGGGTGCCCCCCGTTAGAAAGGGTAGCGCAGGATCGCCGGCAGGCCTGCGGCCGGACGGAAGCCGGAGCGTAGGGAGAGACCTCTCCCGACAAATTGCAGATATTTATCTCTTTCCCGAATGAAAATCCCTCCATAATTCCATCTATGATTGTATACTTTACTTCAAATAAGCTCGGCCGAATTTTATCAGGATTGAAAAATGTTAGAAGTTTTAATCATCGAAGAGAATGACGCAACGAGGGATATTTTACAAAAAGAATTGTCGCAACTCGGTTGTCGTGTGACGGTGCCCGAATCTTTCGAGAATGCCCTGAAACTGCTTGAGAAGACCAGGTTTGATGTTATATTTACAGACCTTTGCATGCGTAATATGAGCGCTCGCAGTCTTGCCCGAATGGTGAAAGAAAGGTTTCCTCAGACGAAAATATTTGTTATTACCGGGTGGAAGGGCGAACTCGATCAAAAAATGTTAGAGAAAGACGGAATTCACGCGGTTTTAAATAGGCCAATTGTATTCAGCAAACTTCGGGGCTTAATAAAAAACAGCATCTTGAAGAAACACCTTCTATAAAATCAAACGCTCATTGAAATGCTTGGACAGCGTGGAATAAATCCTGGTTGCTGATTTGTGAGCGGTGCCAAACTTTTCGATCTTGGACAGACAGCACTGGATAGATGGTATCACGCATGAAGGTCCCGTAATCCTCATAGAGGAGAGCACGGAGCTGCTCGACCCATTCTTCCCGGAAGGAAATGCTAGCCTTGGGGGTGATATTGAGTATAAGCTCGCTGTTAATCCGGTCAAGCTTCAGGAATTCCTCCTTCGTCAGTTTCTTTCGCTCCGATCTCGCTTTGTTCTGCCTGTTTTTCCTTGTACACGGCGCAAAATTCGGCGCACTCTTTGAGGGTACAGCTTTGGGAAAACCGGCAGGTTTTTATGATCGGGCAGTTCATATCTCAGCTTCCTGGTGCTTAGCAATGGTTGTAGAGATATTATACTATGAAAACATTTAATTTTTCTTTTTTGTAACCCAAGCAAAATAAATCAGAGCTAGCGATATAAAACCAACAGAAATTTCAAGCAAGGTATAGCCAAGGGGTGCGACCTCGGGCTGCATGAGGTGAACCTGATCGGCGAAAATCTGAATGATGTTGAGTGCACCGGCAATAAAGGCGAATTGCACCCCAAGTTTTGGGCGTTTGAAAATCAGTGGAATAGTAGCTATTTCCGTTATGAAAATCGCGAGGAAAAAGATAAGCCAAAATATAGACACATTAGCCTGTGATCTGGTTTCAAAACCAATCGGAGGCGGAAACTCTAAAACTGTTAAAATTAGAATCGCGATTACTGACCCAACCACACCTTTTTTTGCCCATTTAAGATTAAGTTCCGGCATGTAACACCTCCATTAGTGAATTTCAATCGGTACGAGTAAAAGATAACTTGCGCCTCTTTCTCACCGCATGTGAAGAATGTTGAGAGAGGGCTACGGATCGCCGGCTGGCCAGTGGCACATTGTTAAAGTCTCCCAGCAAAAAAGACTGTTTTAACTCGCCTGGAATGAGTTATTTCTTACTATGGTAGTATTTACATACGGATAATTAATCTCAGAGAGCTTCCCAAGATATGATTCTTGAAAAGATAATCCAACGATGTTTTTTTAAAGCCGGATATTTGTTTTTCAGGCTATTGTGCAAAGGGAAAATAATTGGGAGTGAAAATGTCGCGGCGTGTTTACCGTCCGGATTTGTTTTGGTGGCTAATCACGGGAGCCACCTGGATTCCATCGTAATTTGGAGCTATTTGCATGCGAAATTTGGTGTTGATATAATCTTCTTTGCGAAAGAAAAACTATTTAAAAATCCATTGTTTGGTCCATGCATGAGGGCCGCGTCCTGCGTAAAAGTATCGAATGACAGCAATGCTATTCTTGATTTCAAAGCATATAGGAACATGGTAGGGAGAAAATTTATCGGGGTTTTCCCTGAGGGAAGCCGGACCGGAAACGGGGCGATCAATGCCTACAAATATGGTGCTTCGGAAATAGCTGATAAATTGAATCTGCCAATTCTTCCGGTTGCGCTGTCCGGGTTTTATAAGGCCTGGCCGAGAGGAAGATTTCTACCACGTCCTAAAAAGTGCGAATTGGTTTTCCTTCCGCCCGTTCGCGCGAAAGGTCCTGGAAGCCTTGACCAGGCTATGGGGCGGATAAAAGAGCGACAAAACGATTATAATATCTTGCATTTCAGCTGGTTGCATTGACAGACGACTTGGGTTGCTTGACCATCGACAATGATGTCGTTGACAAGGTGCTGGGCTGTAAATATATTTAATAATCAAGAAATTCTTATGGTTTGCTAACGTGATTCAAATGTTTTGTTGGCATTTTAATTAACGGGCTGCCGCGCTGATCTACTAACCTAACTTCATGCCCTCGTTTGTTTGGCTGTTTACTAAAATTATTTTATCCATTTTTCCACAAAGGAGCTTCCCGATGTCTCCATTTAAGGGCTGTTCAGGAAATATTTTTTATTGGCTATCGGTTACGTTTTTCACTTTTTTAATTACTCCTCAATACATCTTTGCGCAACAAAGCTCGATGGTTTCGACAACTTTAACGAATTCAAAAACCATGAGCGCATACTCACAAAATTATTCCGCTGGTAATACACAGGAAAAGATAGCTCTTATTAAAGGGCTACCCAATACATTAAGCCAATTTAGCAGAAAAGACTCGCTTTCACCCATTGATACTATACTGATGAAAACAAACAGGGTGACTGCAAAACAAATACTGCAGAGCGCTTTAAAAGATCAGTCGGAAGAACTCAATCTTCAGGCAATGAATTCAATCACGGAGAACAATTTTAACGACCTTACTGCCGACGTCCTTGCAGTATATAATACGGCGTCTTTTTCCATCGATAAAAGGGCCGTTGCATTGCGGACACTTGCCTCCCTGGATTACCCGCAATTACTGCCCTTGGTAAACGCTGTTTTACAGAGCAAGGCGGTCGAAAAGCTTACGTGGACCGCCTTGATAGTCGCGGAAAACAAACAGCTATGCAAAGCTTTGCCTAACATAAAGCGGCTCGTGCAAAAGGCAAAGGACTTGAATACCCAATTTATAAAAGATAAAGGCAGGCAGTCGGATGAACTTGTGGAGCTGTCGGAGCGGGCGGAAAGCGTTTTTCAACAACTGGTTTCCAACGGGCCGTGTAATTAGAGAACTAAAAACAAATAGAAAAAAATGTTACAATACAACACAAAGGAAGTTACCATGAAAGACGTTCCTGTATATAAGAAATATTTTGCGATGATTGCTCTTATGGTGATAGTTACTTTCACCGGTTCATTCGGGCAATGGTCAAGAGATGCGTCTAGATGGGTTACTTATTTAACGAATCCGGGTGATTTTGTGGGTGTTGGGCTAGATACGCCGCTGTATGATTTTCATCTCCGGCGCAGTACGTTCGCCATGAATCCGCTCTGGGCATGGCCGCTTGTTTTTGAGCAGAATACCGCGAGCGAGTTTCATATCCAGAACGGCGGAAGTACAAGGTTTACGATAATGCCGGGAGGGTTTGTCGGGATTAATACCACGAATCCCAGCGCAAATCTTGACGTGCAGGGGAATATTGAAATCCCCTATACCTGTATGCTCGATCTTAATTACGGCGCCAGAGACTATGGTTTTAGATGCGAGCTGTCGAAATTAAAAATTTATGCCGGCAGTACTACTCCCAGAATGGTCATTCTTGGAGACAATGGTACTTTGGGCGTGGGAACAACTAGTCCGGAGCCGGCTGCGAGATTAGAGGTTAGTGGGCTTTCTTTATTTAATGGCGGTCAACCAGCTAATCTGGGAGGGATGAATCTTTCATTTTTGCAGAATAGCGCGAAAATGCTGATAGGTTGGAACCGGACAAACGGTGAAGGCGAAACGGATTTCATTACCAACAGGAGCGCGACAGCGGGCACGACCGGTGGCTTTGCGTTTTATGATATTGACAATAGCGGAAATGTAAGACAATTAGTGCGGATGCTTTCCAGCGGCGACATGCATGTAGAAGGCAAAATCGGGGCAAGAGAACTCATCGTGACCACGGGCGCCTGGCCTGATTATGTATTCAAAAAAGATTACAAGCTCAAGCCCCTTGCCGAAGTTGAAAAGAGCATTCAGCAGAGCGGCCATTTGGAAGGAATTCCTTCGAGTGCCGAAGCAACCAAGAAAGGTGTAGAAGTCGGCACCATGCAAGCCAAGCTGCTACAGAAGGTCGAGGAGCTAACCTTGTATGTCATTGAGCAGAACAAGAAAATTGAAAGGCAGAATGGGAGAATTGATAGGTTGATAGCGGAAAACAAGTTGCTTGAAAACCGTATAAAAGAAAGATAAGGCAATAGACCGATTGTTGAGGAGGCCTCATGAAGCTGAAATGCGTAAATTTTATAGCAGCGTTGAATGTTTTATTTCTTCTAAATTGTAGCCCTGCGAAAAATTCTACACCATTGGTATTTACAATGGCCGATAATGGGACCACTCAAAACGTTTCAAATGGGATGCAATTTGAGATTCATTTAAGTGCGGCACCGTCAACAGGCTATTATTGGCGTACTCCGTCAATAGATACAACAAAAATAAGATTTGATGGAGAACATTTTGTCCCATCGGATAATTTAGTTGGTTCCGGAGGTGCGGAAGTTCTAAGGTTTTCTGTTATAGATACAGGAACAAGCATTTTGAAAATCAAATATGAAATATCTATAAGCCGCCCTCCTTCAGACTCATTTTCAATAAATATTGTAGCCAATTGACCAACAACCAAGTCAATTAAGGAATACACAATGCTTAAAAAAATAATAATTCTTGGAATTGCCTTATTGTTTACAAAAGCTTTATATGCTGATACTCATCCAACAGGCCTTCTTCAATGGACGCCGGAAGAAGAAGTGTGGTATCAGAATTTACCTTCCTATTCCGCTTCGTCTGGATTGGCAAAATTGTTGCCTTTCACTGATAGCATCAACGCCAGTAAGATCAATATACGGGATGAATTATTGCAAAATGGCCAAATTAGGATTGGAAGCTCGTGGGTAAATAATATTAAAAATCAAAATCAATGTGGCTCATGTGTTACAAACGCTATGGTAACTTCAATGGAATATTGCTTAAAAAGAAAATTGTTGATTGAGAATGAATGGCCATTTTCTAATTACGTTATTCTATTTTCAGTCCCGCAAGCACTGGGTTGTACAAACCAAGGCTGCGCTGGCGCAAATCCGGCAAATAAACTAAGTGCGATGATTAGCCAGAATGTGAATGTCGTTTTACAAGAGGATAATAATGTTACTCAAGATACAGGAGTAAGTTATAGTTGCACCACATCGAGTGATTATGTACGACTTGTAAGTTATGCAAAAGCCTCTTCTGAAGCTTGGGTAAAACGTGCTTTAACCAATCATTTCCCTGTTATGGCCACAATTTATGCCAAGCAGTCGGGGGGATATTATTTCTGTGATCAAGAAGTTGTTGATTATGATCTACCAAATCCTGATTCGCTCCGGCATGAAATTACAATAATTGGCTATGATGATAACGATAACGGAGGCGTTTGGATTGTACAGAACTCATGGGGGGATTGCCACGGAGACGGCATATTAAAAATAAAGTATGGTAAAGCCGGCATTTCCAAGTTTATCGTAGTTATGGATGTCCAATTAAGCGCAGGGCTGGAAAGTCGATTGCAAGCTCCGTATTGTTATCAAACAGACAGTCAGGTAATCCATACCGTAACGGGGTATAATTCACAGACTTCAGTCACAGTAACCACAGCTTCATGGGGTCTGGGAAGCAGCGGCAGTGCTTTAATACCTCCTTTGACATCGGCTTATTACAAAGGAACAAGGTATGCAATAACCCGTAGCGTCGAGATACCATTACAAAGCGAAGTAAATTTTTTAATAAATGAAACAAAAGGAGTATCTGCTGCAAGCCCTGATTGGAATAAACAATCATGGGGCTACATAAGCTACGATACGGTGACATATGATAGTGGAACATATAAACGAGCAAATTTTTTAACATTTGTTTATGACTTGTATCTGGCGGATGGCACACATATAGGCTTTTGGCCGTGTAATTTAACAGATGCCAGTTTTAAATATCAGTCAGTAGGTGCAGGCATATGCGAAGGCGCTCATATTGCGCCGAATATTTCATTTACCGCCGATGCAACCACGGGTGAGCAACCTGCAACAATTAATTTTTCATACCAAAATACTGGAGGCGGGTATATAGACAATTTTTTATGGAATTTTGGGGATGGGACGACCTCGACAGATGCAAACCCAACGCATGTGTATGATAGCGTAGGGACATTTACAGTATCTTTAATCGCCTCGAATTCGTACGGAGCTGATACAAGTACAAGGCAAGGATATATTCATATTTTGATACCAGTAGAACGTTCGTATTCAAACTCAAACGAGAGCGGTACAATATCTGATGTAAAGGCACGGGATACCCTTACAATCTCAAATACTCATATTACCTCAAGTGCGACAGCAAATTTTAAAGCAGGAAATGCCATTGTAATTAAAAGTTGGACAACGGTTGGTCTGGGCGCTGAGGTTCGGTTTGCAATCGACCCTACGCTTAGGCAATAATTATAGTTATCCTTTCTGAGACCACTCCCGCCCGGAACTGGGCGGGAGCACTTCGCGAGCAAAGTGCATAAGGAGTTCCCTTTTTTCTGCCGCAACGTAAAAGGTAGTTCCGGCCGCCTGCGCCGGTGACCGCTTCGCGGCCGGTCGCCGCGTCCGGCTCTGGCGGGGAATTAGGGGAAGCGGCATTACCGCACTCCGCCAAAACGCTCCCGCGTACATCGTGTCCGCTCCGCGTTTTGCCCCGTGGCGACGAGCGTTTTTTATGCGCCGGGCAAGGCTCTGATCGCCCTAAATTCCACCCTACCTGCAGTTGTAGCAGCTTGTTCTTTAATAACTTTACAAAACATACCTATCATCTTCCTCTTCCTTCTTCTTTCCATCGTCTACCTTTTTCGCAGGTTCCGGAGTTTCTAACGACTGTCCGGTTTTTTCCCATGACCCGGTATCAACCTTGAGGCTGATGTCGTCGCGTGGCATGTACGGCACGTTTTTGTCTGGTAACAACACAATATCCAATCCAACTGGTGTTACACTGTATTCGGGAAACTTCAACAGAAAGGTCATGTTTGGCATATTCATGATTTCGGAAGGGAGCACGACACGCTCATTAAGCGTCTGCTGAGATGTTGTTTGCGAGGCACCCTGGGCGCTGGATGATTCGGAGACATTGGTCTGCCGTATTTCCCGGTCGCCGATTTTCTTGCTGAGATAATCCGCGGTGTAGGGGTCATTGGCTGCAAACGTGAAGGTCGTTGCGCATGAATTTATTATTGTCTGGGAAATTTCTTTCCCGTAGATTTTGTCAATCTGGCCCATGTCCTGCAGGGCAATCCAAACGCTCATGCCTTTGCTCCGGCCATTGGTGAGCATGGTCGGGATGGTCGGAAGATTGTTGAGCGTCCCGAATTCATCGATAAAAAAGAAAAAGCGCCTCTGCCGGTCGTCGGGGATGGACAGGACCCGCTTCCCGGCCAGCTCAATCAACAGGGAAAGAATCGGCCTTATGGTATCTGAAATCTCACTGTAGTTGGTCAAAAAAACTGTTCGCCGGTCATTCGGATCGGAAACCCATTTCTTGATGGAGAAATCCCCGTCTAAATTCCGAAGGTACTCAAAGCACTGCGTGGAGCTTCCCATGACGGAAAGAATAGACTGCCCGGCCTTGTCCTGGGTAAGATGTTTTGTGGCGGTTTCCGTTCCTTTATACCGGGAAAGAAAATCCGAGAGGTCGTGCGCCGGCATGTTGCAGCATTGGTATATTTCTTCATTAGTCTTTTTCCCTGCCAGAAAACACGCCAAGAGGATCCCCGCGAATACATCGCGGGCGGCATTGCTCCAATACGGGTCATTGCCCGTTATGGGAATCAGGGAATTCGCTATGCTGCGGATATCGAGCTGCGTTTCAATCTCATTGAAAATATTCCAGTTCACGCACCGCTTGTCAAAAGGATTGAAGAGAAGGTCCTTGTCCGGATTGAAAAACTTTGCGACCTGGTCGCCTTTGAAATCGTAAATTATTGCTTTGTCTTTCCGTTCAATGACCTTCTGAATTACCCGGTAAAAAAGCTGTGACTTGCCGCATCCCGGCCTTCCGATGGAGAAAAAATGCGTGGTCTCGTAATGTACGGGGATTTTTATCTTCGCGGTTATAGGCAGGCACCTGTCATCCGTGCATTTTGACAGCGCTTTGGCTAAATCCGTTTCTTCCGAGACTGATGAGCCTCGAATGTGGTGTTTGGTTCCAAGATCATCATGCTTTCCGCCAAAAAAGTGTCTGAAAATTATGAAAATCAGAACCGGCACAAGGTAGACCAGGCCGGAAAAAAGCAAGAGCTTGTCTTTTGGAGTAACGTGGTCGAAAAAAAATTCATAGACGGTCAAAATCACGATCACAAAAAAGTAAGGGCTTTTGTAAAACAGCTCCGCCCAGGTTTTCCATTTGGGGGAGGTCGCGGATTTCAGCTTGCTGCTGAATTCTGAAAAACGAGGGATTTTGATGAGCAGGATGACTATCCATATCACCGAAACCCATATATACTTTGCCATGAAAATCCTTTTAAGTTAAGGCTTACTCCGAGGCTGTCATGCGGCCGCCGATGCAGCCGGCTGTTTAGTTTCCTTCGGTGTCGGCCAGTATTTTTCACAAATAGCGACAACGGCCTTAATGTCAAGAGAACCGGCACGTTCCTTATACAGCTTCTTGAGCGCCTTTCCAGCTTCGGTTACTCTTTCAGTTTCCACCTTTGCCAGGCGTTTGTTCAGGATTTTTTCCTTCTCTTTATCCTTAAGCTGCATTTGCTTGATCTTTTCAAGCCGTCGCTGTTTCATTGCCTCCAACTGCTCCTCAATCGTTTTCCGCGCTGCCATAAATCCTCGCTCCTTTTAATGGTATAGGTTAAATTGAATTGTCATCCGTCTGTACTGGACCTGCTGCCGGCGGATTTTTTGCATTATATAATTCGTTAGCAAAAAATTTCTTCATGTCCCCGGTTATTTTTTCATGCTCCTGGTCCTTTTTTTTCAGAGCCGCCTCGCACTCTGCTTTGATCGCGGCATTCTGTTGTGTCATTGCATCGTGCGACTCCCGGTACTGAGCAAGCGTTCTCCTGAATTTGTCATTCTCGGCCGATGTGTTCTGTACGTCTGTTTGCAGCTCGGAAATTTTCCTGTTTTTCCACCTTATGTCGTCCTCAAGGTCTTTTATTTTTTTGCCGCAATCCGCTTTGTCTCGTTCCAGCCCGATTATTTTTGACCTTATAAAAATAATCCCTGCCCCTATGCCTATCAGGATGACGAATATTATTACTGGTGGTTTCCAGTTTACAAGGGGGTTTAAAAGGAACGCGCTGATTCCGCTGGTTTTATCATTGACGATAGCAAATATAACCCCCTGATAATAAACCTGATTGTGCTTGTCAAACAAGAGACACGATGAAATGACTGATAAAATATCGCGTTTAATCAATATCTGTGCTGAATAACAGGCCAGAAGGCTCAAAACAATGAAACCGATTATAACGGTCTTGCTCGGTTTATAAATCCCTTCCATCACGCTCAATTTCACGCGCATGCTCCTTTTGCTTTAAAGGTAATTTTTGTTGTTGTTCTGACGGATCGGCCCCGGCCCGCGCCATTGATTCTTCAAGGCCTTTTTCTATCCGGTACGTTGCTATCATTTTTTCTTCCTGCCTGAGCTGTGCAGGGTCCTGACGCATCATGGGTTCGTATTTGCTGAAATCATACGCATCGAACGTCGAGTGCTTTTCTTGCTCCTGCTGGACCTGCTCCTTGAACCGCTCTTTGTCATTGGTGTAAATCGTGACATCCTGTTTTTGCCGGGTGGCTGCAACATAAAATTCATTAAAGTTGCTCTTGTGACTCGATACATCATACCCCGCAATGCACTTGTTATAGGTGCTGCCCTGGCTCTTGTGGCTGGTAATGCAGTATCCATGATCGCAGTAATTGTATGCCTTGTCGCCTTTGTTGTTAAGGTTCATGGACACTTCACGGTAATTATGCGATCTCTGCTCGCCGATGCCGATGATGGCGTTGCCCTGCTCATCGATACTTTTAACTACCCCGGTCTGGCCGTTCTTTACCCCGGCGTTTTTGTCGTTCTTCAGGAACATGACTTTGTCGCCGGCGCCGAATTTCTTTTCCACCACATCATAGGTCTGCATTTTGCCCGAATATTTCCGGCAGTCAAGATCGGCTTCTTTATAGGACTTGCTCTTCCGGTCGTAATACCTGACAGTAATATTATTTTTCTCCGCGTCCTTCGCAACAATCGTCGCCTGGGTGCCGCGCTTGATATCCGCGGTGTCGCTTTTGAAAACCACGGCCTGGCCCGGCTTGTACGATGTTGCGAAGTTCCGGCTAACCGCGTTTAAATCCGCTTTCTGAAAAGTCTGATACCCACGTCCGGACTCGACACTCCCCTCTTTTTCCAACCGCGTCCGGATCTCCTTGTTGATGTCGCTGCGGTCCGCGTTGGTGCTTGTGAGCACGATCGTGTTTGTTCCATTCTTCCGGTCGGACATGTATTCGTCAACAATCTGCTTGTTCCGCTCGTCCCGGCCCTTTACTTCCTTGAATGCGCCGTGTTCTTCAAGCGTGGAAAAAGCCTTGTCAAAATCCCGCTCCTTGATCGCCTTTACAATTTCTTTGGCATGTTCGGTTTCCTGACGTTTGACCTCGGTCAATTCCGCCTTGGATACTCCGGCATGCTCCTGCAGGTCGGCAAAAATCTTTCCCTGCTCAACACTCAAAAACTGTTTTGTATCTCCGATCAGGACAACTTTAGAATCATGCTTTTCAGCTTCTTTAAGAAATTTCTCAAGCTTCCGGCTGCCCATCATCCCGGCTTCGTCGACCAGCCAGACTTCGCGCTTCCCAACTCCTGTCCTGCCCATGTTCGCGCTTTCCAGAAAGCTGTCCACGGTCTTGGTTTCGATCCCGGCCTTGGAGAGTTCCTCCGTGGCCTTGCCGGTCGGTGCAAAGCCCCGGACCGGAATGCCCTGCTTCTCCATGATCTGCCGGACATGATCGCAGGCATAGCTCTTCCCGGCCCCTGCGTCGCCCTGGACAAGGGACAGCCGGTCTTTGGTCGTGCAGACCATCTCCACGGCCTCCTGCTGGCCTCGGGTAAGCTTCTTGCCCTCTTCCAGGGCAGCTACGTGGCTTTTAACCGAATCGCCGGAAACGGCGATCTCCGACTTGCCCCGGCCATCCCTGGCCCATTCCATGACGTTCTTTTCAGTTTCAATGATGTCCTGGGTCGTGTAAATCCGGTCGGTGGTTTTGGAGTGCAGAGAAAACTTATCTTTGTCGCCCAAGGTTTTAATCGCCTCGTTTTTATCGAATGCTTCGGACAGCTCGTCCGGCTTGCACTGCCCCAGCGTGGCCTTCATTGCGTGGGTCAAAACCTCTTCCCGCCGAAACCCGCTCTGCTTGTCCGTGACTTCCTCGAGCGCTATTTCCAGCGCCTCTTTTTTTGAAATCGCCGGTCCTGCGGACTTCTCTTGTTTCAGGGATTCTTCCTTGAGCTGCTCGAGCGTTTTCCCGTAATGAACTGTTAATTTAGTGTCCGTCTTTTCCCGGATTTCCTCAATCTTCGAATCGGTCTTCTGCCGGCGTGAAGATAAGCAGGCATACTCCCGCTTCCGTGCATCCGAACAGTCATAATCCGCGTACTCTTTTTCCGCTTCCTTTATCTGCTTCCTTCGGGTTGAAAAATCATCAATGATTTCGCGCGAAATTCCCTTGAGCTCATACAACCCTTTGGCCCGGTCCGTCACCTCGATCTGATACCCTATCTTTTGCAACTCCGCGCTCAGTTCGTTGCGGTACAATTGGCCAAGGTATAGCTGGTTCTGATATATCTTGTTGTTGTCCCGGCTGCGCCATTTTTCATCATCGCCCTGGGTTAAATTCATCAACACTAAATGGCTGTGCAGCTGCGGGTCAAGCTCCCGGCTTTCGTAATGATTTATCCTTGCAATGACCGCGTTATTTTCTTGAACGGACTTTAATTCCCCATCAATCATTTTTCGCGTAAAAGTGTATTCTTTTTCCACCTCTTTTATGGCCCGCTCAACCGCCCGATTGTGTGCCTGCTCGATGCGTTCATCAACATAACTCATCAATGAAACTGACTTCGGTGCTGAGAACGTCATATCAATATATCCTGATCGCCCAGCTTTAATAACTTCACCTTTTTCGTTCTTCTTGTCTTCAGTCACGGCGTTGTTCACCAAAGCCTTTTTATCAAGATCAAACCCGTGAATGACTACATCAAACTCTTCCTTCTTTACCGCTCCGGATACTCCCAAAACTTCGGCTCCCCTGCCGTACCATTGGGATGTTCTTTCGTCCCCGGCATAGTATGAATCCTTCTCAAAATATTGTGAGCCGGACTCTGCGGTTTTGGACAAAGAAACTGAAATCATTTCGGGTTGCTTTGCTTGTTTGTCGCTTTATTTTTTTCAATCTTATCCATGATAATTTTCTTAAAGTCGTCACTCTCTTTTACCATGTCCGTTGACTCAATAAGCTTCTTAAGCCACCCCTGCTGTGTCTCTGGCTTGATAATTATTTTATCGGAATCGGCAAGGGCAATAAGCTCAGTTATTATCTTTGCCGCGCGTTCCTCTTTCGTTAACAGTTTCGTTTCAATTACTGACAGCCTCTTGCCGATGTTCGCAGAAAGAAAAGATAATACTTTATCGGTGTATTTATCGAGCGCTTCCTCAATGAATGTTTTTTCGGAATCAGGAAGATCATGGCCTTTGGCAGCCAGGTCTTTACCTATCAATCCTAAGATATACTCCCCCGGTTGCTTTTTAAGTTCTATCGATCTTTCCATCATCGATATTTTCATCTTTTGAGTAAGGCGAAAAGAATAGTTTTCTGTCTTTGGTTCTTTCACTCGATTAGCCTCCGTGTATACGCAAAAATAGCCTAAATTAAAGCAATATAATGGAAATATACAATAAAAATACAATTCATTGCAAGGGGTGTGATAGTTAAGCGGGCTATTTTTGCAGGGGTATTTTTCTACAGCTTGCGAGCTATACTGACAATTCTTTTAGCAATAGCTCCTCATCAATATTCTTAATAATATTATCAACCTTTGGAGATAGATAATACTTTATTTTGAACTCAGAATTATTGCCATCATCAATTTCAACAATCCATGATCCGATAAGGCTTAAATACCAATCCGTTGAATTTCCTTCATTATCATTAAGCTTAATACTTTTTTTGCAGAGAGAATCTAAGATGGAGGTTATGCTTTGCTTTTGCACTACCCTCTTCAAGCATTGTGAAATAAAACCACTGGAAATAATAAAATGGTTTTCATCGACCTTTGAAGATCGTTTTGCATTAAGAAGCAATACCAGATAAAATTTATAAATATCCGGGTCTATTGCACTTTTAATTTTATTTAAAAATGTTTCCATAGCAATTACTCTTTACCCTCATTATTAAACAGGTTTCTGTTTGAGTCATAGATGATCGTCGCGTGTTGTTTTTTCATGTCACTTGATAGCGTTTCAAAAAATTTATTTTCTTTTACACAAAACTCATAAACCTTGGCTTTAATTTCATCGCTGAGGCTATCATATTCGTCCAGCAATTCTTTAAATTTGGTATCTTTTTCACTCTTAATTTTAATTTCTTCATCTTCCCTTTTTCGTCTTTCAATTTCTTTAAATAAGTTATTTCTATGCTCTTCAAGTTTGCCGCTATAATTAACATAATCCGATTGTATAGACGATCTTAAAAACGCAATCAAGGTTGTTTTAATCTGGCCCCTTTGTTCTGCCCTTTTGGCATATTCGATGTTGGCCCTTATATAGTCATCGATATTGTAAGAACTGTATTTTTCTTTTGCGTCTTTTATAATGGTATTCGCAAGCTTTTCATCAGTAACCAATGACAATAATTCATTAAAAACATTGTAGTTCGAATTTGTTATTAGATCTTCATCATCAAACTCCATTCTTTGTTGAACTGACTCAGGGTTTTTGTCAGTTGATTTTACGTGAAACTTAACGGCGACAATCTTCCTATTTACCCTCTCGAAGGCATCAATTTCGACAGAAATACCGATGTTGCTTTCATTCAAAGTATTTATCGGAGATTTAATGCAGTCCCTGCTGAATATTTTGAACTCTTTATATAAATCTTCACTGATATTAAGCATCCTTCTTATGTCGTTAATGCTATACCATCTCGTTATGATATCAAAAGAGTTCTTTCTATACATTTCCTCCATGAAATATTCGTAATAAATCAACTCATACTTTCCTCTTAGCTTCTTTTGGACTCTTAAATCGATGTAGGCGTAAATATTCGGAGTACTTAGAAGTCTTTTAATTTCCGGACTTAATGAAAATCGAACAATGTCAGAGCCTTCATCATAAAGCCAGCCGGCAATAAATCCCGTCCCGCCCGCGGCGGTCCAGTCATCCTCGTTTGCCTTGTCCTGGGCGAAGATATTCCATTCAATGCCCGAGGTTCTCAACGTCCGCAAAGAAGACTTGATTTCTGATTTAACTTTTCCTTTCCACCCAAGAAAATCAGCAATTGAAGAACCCTTAAGAAAATAAAAATCAGATTTACAAAGATCTTTTTCATAGGCACATTTGTACAAAATATTAAGAAGCTTGTGATCCACGGCCGAGAGATCGCCCTGGACATGAATCGTCGCAGAATGTTTTTTAAAAGGAATCTCCGGATTTATCTTTGATAAATTAATTGGAAGGTTCATTTTAAAATCTTTTGAAGCTCTTTTGGAAACCTGGTTTAGCTTTTACTTAGTAAATTATAAAATATGGTGAACAATAAAGTCAATAATAATCTCACCTTACTAATATTTTTATATCACCTTTCGTCATTGTTTTCAAATTTTAATGAAAAAATACAACAACAGCTCTGTTTGTTGTTACAATCTGTTATTAAAACAAGATTAAATTACAGGTACATATATTAAAATGGCTGAAAAGTGATATGATATTTAGGCAAAGGTGATATGGTTTTTAAACAAAAGTGATATAAATTTTAAAATTTGCTGTTAAAGTGATATTTTTTTTAAGACAAGGTGATACGTTTTTTAAAAGCCTTTGTTTTGCCTTCAGAATATTCTTTTCTGCATTTGATCGGCTAGGGATTGCCACGTTTTTCGTCAAAACAGGCCTAAATTATCCTTATTAACCCATTTATTTAGGATTATTAAGGCTAAATAAAGTGATATTCAAGAAGGCCAAAGGTGATATGATTTTGCCCAAAATATGTTAGTTTACTTGGAAATAACATTAAAGCAGCGTGCAGGCTGCGCTTAATAACTAACTTCAAGGGAGCCATTCAAAATAAGCTCACTCCCCTACTCGATCAAAATGCACTGGAAGGCCTTTTAAAGGCCTGAGACGATCCGACCTCTTAACGGATTCCTAACGGATAATCGCTTAAAATAAGCCCGCCTCCGTAAGCCCAAAGTTAAAATTAGGGGTTTGAACCAGAATTCCCGCGCAAAAAAGTGAAACGAGTGCAAAAAACCTTATTTTTCTAAAGGTGATATAAATTTTAAACACATAATGACATAAAGACATAAGGAAATAATGAAATATAGACATGTTTAAATAAATATGCTATGAAACAAAGAAACAATAATATAAATAAGTAATGATATAAATATATCATGAATCTATTAAACTAAAATATCTTGACATTAAAATGTCTAAATGATAAATTATATTAAGAAATAATGACATAATGAAATAATTGGGAGGTTTTATGGAAGTGGTTTCGGTTTATAATGACAAGGGTGGGGTAGGAAAGACAACGATGTCGCTTGAGATCGCGGCGGCAATGGCCCTCTCCGGCAAAAGAGTCCTGCTGGTTGATAATGACCCCCAGGGTTCCTTGTCCATGAGCTGCGTTACCGATATAAAAAGCGTTAAAGACGGAATGGACAGGGTTTACAAAGGAGAAGTTGCTCTTACGGATGTTATCTGCGACACGTACATTGAAAATTTATTTATAGTTCCTTCGGGTTTAAAACTGAAAGATTATTATATAAGAAAAGATGTCGCAACAAGGGACAGGGTAGGGGAGATCATAGATTTCATGAAAACCGACGCTGATTTTGTAAATCTTTTTGATATCGTCGTTTTCGACAATCCTCCGGCGCAAGACGGAATAGCTCTATTCTGCACAATGCAGGCGGACAAGATCGTTCTTCCCGTCATTCCTGACGATATGTGTTTTGACGCTCTCGTAAGAACATATGCTTTTATAAAAGAACAGGCCCCGAATTTCCTTGATAAACTTATCGTAATTGTTCCTTCCCTGGTAAAAAACAGAGGTGTCCACAAAAGATATTTAAAAGCGATAAAAAGCGAATACGACGGGAAAAACGATAATACCATTGTTTCCGAAACAAGGGTAGGGGACCGCGCGGAAATTCCCGAGTCCATTGGCCTCAAGCAGATTCTCTTCATCAGCCATGCGGCCAGCGAAGCCGCGCATCAATTCAAAAACCTTTGCCTTGATATTTTCCCCTGGATAGAGAAAGACAGTTTCATGCAGGTGTTGACAAATGCGGCGGAAGAGAAAAAACGGGGAATACGGGAGAAATTTAAAAAGATGGTTGAAGAAAGAAGAAAGTTGGCAGCCCTCAACATTAATGAAAAAACAGCGGAGGTTGTGAATGGATGACAATCTGTCAAAGGCCGCGGCAATACGAGAGAAATTTAAACAGCGAAGCGTAACGCCTGGCCCTGAGAAAAAAGATACTGAAGAAGCACAGGTTGGGTCAATTCTGGCAAAGGCACACGAACGTGAAGCCCTGTATTCCGAGGTCGGCCAGGAAAGGGCGGTTGAACATAAGAAAGACAGGGCAAAACACGATCATGCCAAGACCCAATACCGGCAAACAACGCTTAGAATTCTTCTGCGGGATTTGGCGAGGCTTAAAAATCTTGAATCAAGATTTTTATCGGAGAGTGAAGTCTTGACTTATGAAAAGGTATTCGTGGCGGGGCTGGAAACGATTGAAAAAATGAATGATTCTGAATTAAAGGGATATATTGCGAAATCCAACAAAGAATGACGTCAAGACATAATTATGTCATGCGACATTTTTGCGATACGTCTTGCGACATTCTGCCCGGAGAATTGTCCACAATGGCCGAAAAGGAAAACAAAAAAGAGGCGGCAATGATCGCCCTGCAGAAAATCCGGGAGCGGGTAAAACCGCAGCTGCCGGAATCGGCGGATGCGGTCAAAGAAGAAATAGCTGACGAAGAGTACCTGGGCGTGCGGATTCGCACCGATGCGGGCCGGGGCCTGGTGCAAATGTTCTTTCCGGGTGAGAGAATTACGTAATCTCAAAGGGAAGTTAGGAGTAAGCGTTTATGACAAATCCCAGCATACTGAGCTCATTGCCACAAAATCTTGCAGCATCAATTTCTGCAATCGAAGTATATGCAGAGCGGATACTTCGCGATAAACTGGATCCACATTTTACAGACCATAGCATTAATCATTCTAATAGGATTATTGCAATACTAAATCATCTCCTTTTTTCGAATCGGAAAGAAGCCTATTTATCTAACGATGAAAAGTATGTCTTGCTTGCAGCCTGTTATTTGCATGACATTGGGATGCAAAATGAAATATCTACTGGAAATAGTGCAGAACGGCGTGATCAGCATCATATGATTTCTTCTCAAATGATAAAGCAAGCATGGCGTGACATTGGAATACTTGATGCATATGTGGATATAATCGCAAATGTCGTAGAAGGACACCGCGGAATTATTGATGACAAATTTAAAACTGTTTTGTTAGGTACATGCCAAGCGATCAGATGCGATTTACTGGCAGCATTGCTCCAACTTGGTGATGAACTTGACATTTCTCATGAGAGGGTTGATATTGTCAAAAAAAAATATCTGTGTCAAAATGCTGAATCAGATTTACATTTTTACAAGCATTATTATACTCTTGGGGTTGGCATTACGGAGAGACAAGAATTGAGTATTGCCTTTAGGTTTCCGGTATCGCGGTCTGATCAGTACTTTGATTTTTTTAACCAAATTGTGCTTGGGAAAATAAAAAAAGCGATCGAATCATTAGCTGGTATCCTATCCGTTAAGAATGGCATATACCTGCTTATAAATGATGAAAATATTGTCTTCAATGAAACAGATACAGTTGAGAGTATTCCTGCTGAGGAGTTTGAGGCCATAGTTAACGCTTCGTTGGGTGTTCGTCATTTCAGGTCTTTTAATCGGATAAATTTCCAAAGGATGGTAGGGGACATCAACTCAGAGCTATTCTTCAATGGGAATGTCCGTTGGGAGGATATTGTTAATGGTTTGGATATTCCGCGATCAAATAACCAGGAATTCAAGGATAAGCTGCAATCTGCATATAGTTTTTCAAGTGAAAACCAAACCGCATCTTTACTGTTAATAACAGGCGAAGGGGGAGCTGGTAAAACGACATTTCTCAAAAGAATGGCTTATAATATTTATAACGAGCATGAATATGCAGATTTTGCGAATCTCCTATCTTATGAATATGAAACAGATCTTGACTTATTTGAACTAAATACAATTTATAATGCAACTCAAAAACCCATTATTCTTTTCATCGATGGAATTAATATTGAATACGTTTGCAATGTCATTCGTGACTCAATTAATTCTCCCACGCCCCCAACAATACCTATTGTTTACATTTTATCAGCGAGAGAAGCAGAATGGGCAAATGCTAATGGTGGGAATCTGCAATTTGGATACAAAGACAAAGTTGAACTAGGCAAACTTTCCCCCCCAGAAATTATAGCTCTAATTTCACAATTAGAAAAACATGGTCAGCTGCATGACTTGAAAGATCTTCCGGACAAGGAAAGATATGCTCGCTTTGCAGTGAAGGCAGATCGCCAACTTTTGGTAGCAATGTTTGAAGCGACTAGAAGCGATAATTTTGAAAAGATAATACTCAGCGAATACAATAATATAAAAAAACATTGTTACCAAGCGGCCATAGCCTATGAGTACATTTCTCTCTTTTATATATATGGGGTCAGAATTCCAAAAAAATTGTTGATGAAACTTGTCCGATGTGTCGACGAAGACGATTTTCAACAAATAGTTTTAGAGCATACCCACTTAATAATCGTTCCTGATTCTTTTGAGTATGGAATACAATTCTATCGGCCTAGGCATAAAACAATAGCGGAATCACTATTGACACAGTTGGAAGATTACTCGACCCCGCTCAAACAATTTAAACAAGCAACAATGATAATGAGCATAATAAATCCATTTGATAAGACCGAGCGTTATGTTATTCACAATTTCGTTAAAAATTATATATCATCTTTATTACCCCGTTCAAAAGAAGAATATGAGGATAGAATATTTGAAGTGCGAGAATTGATTAAGAAGAATGAAGAAAGGCTTAAGGAGATTATATTCTGTGCACAATCAGAGAGGCAATTACCCGAAATATTTATTTGGTCAAAAATATCGACAAAACTAGGGCTTTTCTATTTTCATAACTATTGTTTGCTAACCATAATATCCATTGACCAATACAATAAGGATGCAAACTATGCATACGCAAAGCAATTGCTTAGAAAACAAACTAATCAACGTGACTACGATGGCATTTATAAACATTTTCAAAATTCTTTCAAAGGCCGCAACCGAAGGATCCCATTTCTATTTGATTTTTTAAAGTTTTCTGTACGAAACGAATATTATGATCATCTTGAGGAATTATTTCTAGCAATTGACAATTCCTATTCCAGCACATCTGAAGAAGAAGAACTAAGAATACAAATGATGGGAATAATAGAAGGTTATAAGAATGAGAGAAATAGAGTAGCTTTCGCTGATAAAATCAGCACATTATCTGGCCACGTCGAAATTACTAAGAATATGAACGCAAATACTCTTTTTGAATATATTGATACCGTTTTCACTGGCAATATACAAAATAAAATATCTGAATATGAAGAGTATCTTGAACTGTTCAAGTCTCGACCAAAATCTTTGCTTCTTTCAGTTGCAAGATTAGCCTCTCGTTCTAATACGGACATGCAAAAGGCCATTGATTATTTCGATGAGGTATTTGTTAAATATATTCGACCCAATTCACAGGCTGACGATTATAAAATTCTTATTGAATATGCAGAGATAGCTATTCGGTCGAGCAAAGTCAGAAAAGAAAAGATATATGAGCTTTTAAGATATGCAATTAAACTGCATCCGAGTGATTTACGCTCTTATGAGATGTTTTCTTCACATGCTTTGAAGAATAATGAAAAAGAATTAGCTATGCATGTTTCGCAGGATGGCATAGATGTGGCAAAAAAAACAGATCGGTTTCAGATCCCTTTATGCAAAAAACTCATCGATATCAATAAGCGTGCTAGTTAACAAACAAATACGTCTTGTTTATGTTCGGTAAAGAATTTCAGTGAGACATATAGGAACTAGAGTTGATTATGGACAATATATTTATAATCCCCGTGCAAATTGACTAAAGGAATTCTATGACCAATTTCGGCGATAAGGTGAATTTTATCTGGTCCGTGGCAGACCTCATTCGGGGGCCTTACCGGCCAAACCAATATAAAGATGTAATGCTTCCCCTGACCGTCCTGCGGCGGCTTGACTGCGTACTCGAACCCACTAAGGAGAAGGTGCTCGATAAGCTCAAGGAACTAAAAGGCGGCAAGCTGAATGATGAAGGCAAGGAAAGATTTTTGCTCCGGGCTTCCGGCCAGTCTTTCTATAATACCAGCCGCTTCACTTTTGAAAAACTCAAGGGCGATCCGGCCAATATCGCGGCGAATCTCACACATTACATCAAGAATTTTTCATCTCGCGCTCGGGAAATCATAGAGCATTTCAAGTTTGAAGAACACATCGCCAATCTTGACAAGCATGATCGCCTTTTCTTAGTAATTCAAAAATTCTGCGATATTGATCTTCACCCGGCCGCTGTTTCAAATATTGAGATGGGTTACATTTTCGAGGAACTTGTACGGCGGTTCAATGAAGCGAGTAACGAAGAGGCGGGGGACCATTTCACTCCCCGCGAAGTCATACGCCTCATGGTCGCCCTTATTTTCAGCCCTGATGATGCCCTGCTGAGCAAGAAAGGCACTGTCCGCACGCTCTTTGACCCGACATTCGGCACGGGCGGAATGTTCTCCGTTTCGGAAGAATACCTCCATGAACTCAACCGCGATGCAAGCCTTGAAGTATTCGGCCAGGATTACAATGACCAGGCATACGCGGTCTGCGGCTCGGACATGATGATAAAAGGCCAGAATATCGAGAATATCCGGATGGGCAATAGCTTTACAGAAGATCATTTTTCAGGCAGGCACTTCGACTATATGCTTGC
>JAQUMP010000003.1 GCA_028718065.1 Chitinivibrionales bacterium
CGTTAACAGTGCACCGGCCGGATACTCTTTTGTTAACCGTATCTTTATCTGGAAGCCGGCCGCAAACGATACTGGAACGCATAACATAATCTTTGTTGCCATCAACAAAAAAGACCTGCGGCTCACCGATACGCAAACCGTAGCGGTCCTGGTTTCCTCCCAATTTTTACTACCGGCAAAGCCATTAAACTTTCGCGCCTCCGAACGAAACGGCAAAATCCTTACCCTGAATTGGAGCGCCGTCGCCGGGGCGGATTCGTTTTTACTTTATCGTAATATCAAGCGCGATTCTGCCGGATATGCGCGGATTAAAACCATTTTCGATACAACCTGTTTCGACACTGTTCCCGTCGTAACCGGGGCCTATTTTTATTATCTTATCGCTAAAAATAGAGCGGGCGTTTCGGGTTCGTCGGATACTGTCGCATTTACAGATGCGCTGCTTACCGTGCCGACGACATCGGTTTCGATCCTTGATACCATAAAAAGCATTAACGTTTTAATCAAATTGTACTCGGATTCCAATAAGGTGCTGGCTGTCCCGGCAGGCCGTTACGATAAAGGGACAATTCAACTTCTTGGAAAAGTTTTCTTTATCGACAATATTCATTAACCAGAGGATTATTCATGATTTACAAAAGAACCAGATTTTACAATGCTGTTTTTTTCGGATTGTTTTTAGTGTCCATGCCTTCCGCTCAGACTCTTTCCGGCATTCAGTTCTGGGACACCACCGGCACCAAAGAAACCGCCAAGTTCGGTTGGTCAGGCGATGCAACCACCGGCAAATTTTTTATCGAAGCTCCCAAGGGAACTGAAGTTTTCAACATTCAAAACAAGACTATGACTGTTAACGGTACTATAAGCGCCACCGCAGTACTGGGCAACGGAAGCGGCTTGACGAATGTTATTCCGGCCGACGGTTCGACCGGCACGGCAAAAATCATTGACTCTGCTATAACAACGGCAAAAATTAAAAATGGCGCTGTGACCGATGCAAAAATTGATAGCGTTAGTTGGGGAAAAATAAAGGGCATACCGGCAACACTTACCAGCGGGACAACTATTGATTCCGTAAGGGCCGCAAAAATTGCAGATTCGTGCAAAAGAATCCCCGACGGCTCAGTCACCGCGGCAAAGTTTTCGGCGACCCTCAAAATAATCGCGGATTCTTCGAGGGCGGCAAGCTTTGCCGATTCATGCAAAAAATCGCCGAAAAACATTAAGGTTGATTCGGCGAGAATGGCATCAAGGGCAGATTCGCTGGGGGTGTTGCCGGCAAGCCGATACGCTCTTAAAACTGATCTAAAGGATAATGTTGACTCATTAGGAGGTTTCCCTTCGACGGCTTATTATACAAAACCACAATCTGATTCGGCAAAACCAATTATCAGCTATTATTCTTTTACGGACCATACCGGATATTATAATACTCTCAGTTCTGGAGATAATACCGTCGCAACCATTTCATTAACAGCGCCACGGGCTGGATCAGTAATTGTTAGTGCGGCGGCAGTAGTTTTTTTTCTATCAGCAGCAACGGATATGGGAGTACAATTTCTGATAACGGAAAAAACCGCCTCCGCGCAAGACGAACTTAGTTACACCCTTTACGGCTCTACAACACAAACCGCCTTTTATTCGCAATCAAGAGGTTTTGCAGTAACGCCCGGTCCTCATACATATAGATTTATAATTACAAAAGGGGCCAATGCAGGCGATCAGCACGCTTGTAATTCTGTAATGACTCTTATCTATGTCCCAAATTAAATGCGAGAATTTTAATGAAATTTGGCTTATCCTTTGTAATAAAAAACTGGCATTATTCCACATGGCTGGTTCATTATTTAACTCTGCAACAATTTGTTAGAGTTTTTAAAACCTATGTCAAAAAAGGTAGCGTAGTATTTGATATTGGCTGCTCAACAAAACCTTACAGCGCATTAATAAAAGAATACAGTTCTAAATACATTGGCTTGGAACACCTCTCCACATTCCATTTAGATCATAAAGCTGACATTATGGGGACAGCCTATAGCACCGGATTAAAAAATGAGTCCGTTGATACGGTATTTTCTGCGGCAGTACTTGAGCATCTTGAAGAACCTTCGTTGGCAATAAAAGAAATGAACAGAATACTTAAACCGGAGGGTATTCTTATTTTGTCAGCGCCGTTTATCTGGCATGTTCACGAAGCGCCGCGCGATTTTTATCGTTATGCCAAAGACGGTTTTGAACATTTACTAAAATCAAATGGTTTTGAGGTGTTAGAAATAAAAGCATTGGCTGGTTTTTGGGTGACTTTTTTTGTATTGCTCTTATATTATGTTGGCCGCTTTAACCGAGGAATTATTAAATTTTTTCCTATTATTCCCGCCTTTATTTTGTTAATTCAAATAATTGCTTTTGTCCTCAACAAAATCGACCCTAAAAGTGATATTTGGACCTGGGCGTATGTTGCCGTTGGAAGAAAAAAACATCCTGTTCACGGGTAACTAATAAGCGTTCCTAAACCGCCATTACTCTTGCTCTTTGTGCCTCGTGCGTCTTTTGAAATCACCATAAAATAAAAATCCGTTGTGTAGCCTTTATCGATTTGCGGATTAAATTGTTTCGTAAACCATCCAGAGGCTTTCCCAAAAGCTGCATCTTTTCCCGGCGTAAAGGTAATCAGAGTATCGGTTAGCGTATTGGCCGTTGTTCCGAGCACGATTGCGTATTGTGTTGCCGAATCGTCCTTAACATCCATGTTTTTCCATTTTAAAAGAACAATTCCGGCACCTGGCTGCGTGAAGGTCACTGAAGGCGCAGGCGGTGCGCTGTCGGCAAAAACAACAAAGGCATTCCCGCTTTTATTTCCTCTCAAAAAGCCATCATCATCTTTGCCGAAAACATAGCGGATCGAGCCCTTATTAATATTGTTATTGTCGATGGTGATGCTGGCGCTGTCAAGCGGGCCTTTATAAATTGCCGCTCCTGTATCGTTTGTTAATCCAAAATAATAAGTTTGTATTATGCCGTTGGTGTCGAAGTGGTCGGGCCGATAATAGTAATTTGCATACCCATTATTAATAATTGTCCATTTATTGATATAGCTCATTTTTCAACTCTCATCTATAACCAACCTTTACACCATGCAAAAACAGGATACCCCACAAAAATTAAGAGTCCTTCTAAAGGGTTAGGGCAACGGGTCTTTAGTGCCCGGTTTTATAATATACGTTTTGTTCGGGACATTGGTCACGGCTTACATTTACGCGGGTGGCCGGTCTCGATTACTTTTGCAAGTTGTGACTTGTCAACGTGTGTGTAAATTTCCGTAGTCGATATTTTCGTATGCCCAAGAAGCGCCTGGATGTGCCGCAGGTTGCAGCCGTTTGCCAGCATGTGCGTAGCGCAGGCATGCCGGAACGCATGCGTATTATGGCCGGTAAGAACCCGGAACAGTTTTGAGATATGCCGGTCGCTTAAAGGTTTTCCCGTTTGTATATTGGGAAGAACCGGCCCGCGTGTTGCCTTGCGTAAACTAAGATATTCCTTGAGCAGCAAAACGCTTTTTGCCGTGAGCGGAACGACGCGAGTTTTATTTCCTTTGCCGGTCACGGTCGCGCAGGCTTGCCCAAGATCAACGTCCTGCACAGTCAAGGAACATAACTCACCACGCCTTAGCCCGCTGCCGTAAGCAAGTTCAACCATTAAGCGATTTCTTAGCGTTAATTCGGCGGATGGATTTTTTATATTGGTAAGGATACGCTCTAAAGTTACTTGAGAGGGAACTTTTTTAGGTGGATTACGAGGCGACGACCTGATAATTATTTTTGCGGCGGGATTGGGAACAATACCGAGGAACTCATAAAGGTGACGAACCGTGCAGCGCACATCATAGCGGTATTTGCTGCTGAACGGGAGAGAGGACATATAATTTTCAACGTCGATTTGTTTAAGTCTTGTATAGTCAAGTTGCTTTTCAGCGCACCAGCGCAAAAGCTTTTCAAGCTGATAGGTTCTATTATGAACAGTCTCGCGGGCATGGGTAAGGCGGTAACTTTCAAGATAGCGGGTAAGAACTTCATCCATTTTAAGCGGCTTCTCGAGGATGGTATTTTCCATGCGCCTGTTTGAGCATGGTAATATCGACCCTGGTGTAAATCTGGGTGGTGCCAAGGCAGGCATGGCCGAGAAGCTCCTGTATATAGCGTATGTCCGCACCATGCGCCAGCAAGTGCGTAGCGCAGGCGTGCCGGAACGCATGCGGAGCTGGTAGCATGGGCAGCGCCACATTTACAGCATATTTAGCGACGATATAGCAAAGGTTCGCGTGCGGGATACGGCGGCCGGTTTTGCTTACAAAGAGCAGATCGCAAGGGCTACGCTTAGTAATAAGTTTAGGCCGGGCGGTTTGCAGATACTCGCTAAGCCAGGGCACAACCCACGAGCCGACCGGCACGATCCGGTCTTTGGCGCCTTTGCCGTGGATGAACAAAGTTTTATCCGACAAGTTCAGATTATCCACGGTAAGCCCTAAAAGCTCGGCGCTGCGTAGTCCGGTTGCGTAAAGCAGTTCAAGCATGGCCCGGTTACGAAGGCCCATAACCGTCGCCGGGTTGATTGCGTCAAGAAGCGCGGCCATCTGGATTTCCGAAGGGACATTGCGCGGCAGGCGCTGGCGTGATTTCGGCGATTTTATATAGTGTCCAAAGTTCTGCCGGGGATCGGATTCTTCGTACATCAGGCTATAATAAAGCTTGATGGAGTTTAGATACAGGCTTTGGGTTGAAGTAGACAAGAAGCGGCGTTGTTTGACCGTGCCGAAGCGCAAGTATGCCATATAGGCGGCCAGGTGGAACGGCTCCACCGTGTCGGGCGATACGCCGCTTTCTTGCGCGTCAAGATACTTCATGAACTCGCGCAGGCCGTAGCAGTACGCTCCGATTGTGCGCCTGCCGTAGTTGGCGATCTCAAGTTTTTCGGCGAACCGGTGCAGCTTGATTATTTCCATTAGAAGACCTCTTAAAATCCTTTATTAATATTGCGCTCCCTGCGAACCCGCGAAGCTGTATTTATTTCTTTTCATTCCAGTACGTTACCCTTCGCACAAGTCTTCCGCGAAGGGTGTGCGAACCCGCGAAGTTTGGTAGCTAACTCGTTGACTTGTCGTCAAAGCATATTTTCGGGTCGCAACTGCCGTCATCTAACAAAACATAGCGGAACGTTGAACCATGCCGCCCGGTAAGTTTGCCGAGATACCCAAGCTCAACAAGCGGCTCGATGTTCTGCCGGATTTGCGTCTCACTCCAGCCGGTAGCCTCCCGCAGTTCTTTTCTTGTAAACGGTATCTCCGAGAGCAGGAGCGATTTATTCGGTTCAAGCGATTTCATATCGTCGTATTTCCCTTTGACCTGTTTAATGATCTCCCCTAAAAGCGTCCGGCCCGTTGGCGATACATCATCGACGTTCCGCACAAACACCACACGGCCGAGATCGAGGGCAAGGTCTACGTCTTTCTGGGTAGCCTGGACAAATTCCATTTTTGAACCGTCGGCCCGTTTGATCGTGCCGGTCTTGCGCTGGTACTGGTGAAGGATCGTAATGGCCTTGATAAGCGAAAAAAACTTGGCCTGTTCCCGCCGCATTTGTAAACGACTGAACGGCCAGCTAAACCGCAGCTCGTCCGGGAACGTGACGATAAGCGGCTTTAAAAGACGCTGCATATTGTGGTGCAACGTGGCAACGCAGTTCTCAGTCGCGGTGGTTTGATACCAGCGGTGACTGTTTTTCGTGCGTTGCGCGGTTAAAATGCTTTGGGTCTGTTCCGGCGATTCGTCTATGGTCAGGATCAGGAACCGCTGTTTTGTTTCGTCGTCTAAAGCGTTGGGATTGGTCGAGGACACCATCACCACCACCGGACCATAGACGGCGTATTCGTCCACGGAAAACTTTCCGGTCTTTGTGTCCGTGCGGGTCGCTGCGATGGTCAGCTTCTGCGAGGAGATCAGCGTCTTGATTGAGTACATGGCGTCTTGCATGCCGCCTTCTTCCTCGATAGCCAGCACCTTATTTTTAAGCGCGTTCTGGTCACGGTAAAAAAGCGCCTGGCCGGTCATGCGGGTATACTGGATCGCGGATTCAACCGGGACGAGTTTACAGACCGCTTCCTGCAAGCTAGTTTTCCCGGCCCCGGATCGGGACAAAATCAGCAGGGCCAGCGGGTCAGGTTGCAGGCGCGAGACGGCGGCGATGTAGCCCAGGAGTTTGTTGTATTTCTCACCGATATAACCGATGCCGTCAAAGTCGCCGCTGATGCGTTTCAGCAAGTCTTTACTTTTAAGAACTTCGAGCGCTTCGTTTTTCTCGGCCTCGGTCATGGCTGGCGCTTCGGATTTCTTGCCTTCCCTCATGGCGATCCGCTCGGCCTCAAGCGCCCCGATAAGCTGCGACAGTTCGGCCATCACAAGCGGAACCTGGACGTTTAAATATTTGGCGCAGGCCTCGGCGAAAAACTCACGCGAGCGGCTCTGATATAAATCAAACGTGTCGATATGGAAAGTTCCCAGCATATCGGACGGATTAGCTTTAAGCGTTACCCGCAGGCGTTCGAGGTTGTAGGCAACAAGGCCTGTGATGCGATAGGTTAGGATAGTTCCGGTAAAAACCAGACCTTCAGGCGTGTGCGACAGACTGCAAACAGATTGACCTTGACTCATGGGAGACGCTCCTTTGCTCGGGGTTTTCGCCGTCCATTAAACGGCGGATATAAAACAGACTTTCCCGAAAAGAGCGCATATCGAGCTTGACCGGTCCATTCCGGTACGCCTCCCGCAGTTCCTGCACCCGTTCACCAATGAACACAAACGACTTGCGGCGGCGTTCGTTCTGCTCTACGTGGTCAAGCGTGCAGCCGACGCAGTGCAGGAACGCGGCAAGATACAGATCGTTTGTGATGATGGTTGCAGGTTGGGACGAGGGAAGGTATTTTTTTGACATCGATGCGCCCCTTTCGGGCGTTTGATACGGGCCGACCGGTTGTACTTTCGCGAGGACACCGGAAGGCCTTTTTTATGCCGTTTTAAAAACCTGTCAAGAAAAAAACAAGGTAAATATTACTTCCGCTTATCATACTAATAAGTTACATTAAATGTGACATCAAGCACAAGAAAAAAATAATTTTTTAAATGAACACTTATTTTATCGGTATGAAAAATCCTGTTCCTTCTTTTCTCGGCGATAAACTAAGACTCCTGCGGCTCGAAAAAGGCCTTACGCAAACACAACTCGGGGAGAAGGTTGGCCTTTCTAAAAGAATGATGGCTCATTACGAAAAACATGCCACACGTCCGCCAACTGACAAGGTGATGTTATTGGCCCACGCGCTCGGAATAAAGATTGAAGACCTTTTAAAAAGTACGCCTATCAGCAAAATGGCCGGAACAGATCCCAAGTTTTCCCGCAAGCTGGAAAAAGCAAAAAGACTTCCGCAGAGCGATAAGCAGATCGTTACGACGATGATTGACAGTTTGTTAAAGAAAAACAAAAAAAGGGTAATTCATGCGTAACGCTATATTTGATTTTACTATGAGGATATTGCAGATCGTTGTCGGTGTTCTCATCGCACAGACGATAATCGCTCATAATCATGGCTTGGGTGGCAAATATTTTGCCACAACACAAATTTTGTATGCTATTTCCTTTTTTGCTATGATTTATTTCGGTCTTTTTCTGACGTTTAAAGAGCCGAAGCACATTAGTGATTTTGCATCTTTTTTATTTCGGCATGGCGCTAAATCTCACGAATGACCCTTTGAACTGAATGCGGTAGCCGCCTGCGGCGTAACGCTATTGATAGCCCCGCCCACCCGCGCCGGGCCGCGCGGCACCGCACCTCGTTCTGGCCGCTGCGAAACATCCCTGTTCCTCGCTTTTACATAATGCAGGTTATGCGTCCGCTCCGGCTTCCTGCCTCCGCACAGCGGCACATTTAATTTTATTTGTTCGCCGCTGTCGGCATAACCGTGCATTATGTAAACCATGCCCACGGTGCACGCCGCACAACACCGGCGCAACCCACCGCCCCCGGCAAACGGGGGCTTCCTTGTTTTTAAAACATTTACATTATGGTATTTGTTTTTTTTACATCTTATATGATGTATTTCTTAAAAGGGACAAACCGTACTCTAATAACCGGGCGGGCGGGACGGTGCGTGGAGCGCAGGCCGAAAAGCCTGCTCCGCAGGCGGCAGGCCAAGCGCAACGCTCCCCGATCCGACCCCGCCGACCGCAACCGCCAGTTTGCATAAAAACATTTAATTGACATGCGATATAATAAAACCACCACCAATAAAGCAGCATGTGCGCAGGCCAGGGACGGCCGCAGCGGACATTAAATGATTTTTATGTAAAAACCATTTTGCCGGATGCAAAATGGTGTCTGGCGGTAGGTCGGCGAGCGGCGGGCGGGGATGCTTCAACAGGAGCATCGAGCCGACACTAAAACCATCAATAAGGCGACTTGGCATCGGGCGGCATTGTGACATGTTCTTCTTTATCAAAGTTGCCTAAATCCCACTTGTAAATAGCCAGGCCGTCGCACATGACAAAAGCGGTCGGGTCGCTGGCCCAGCAGGTCGCAGTCGGGCCGATGGCGTCTTCGCGCGAAGCCCGGCCAAGCTTGATGGGTTTACCGAGATAAAGCGGGTTCTTTTCATTGATGGGAACAGCAACGAAAATAGGGTTCGTACTGCTTTTGGATAAATCCCGGAACACAACCCATTTGCCGTCAGGCGAAAAAGAAAAATCCTCGTAGCTGTTCTCTGGATTGTAAGACTTCCAGATAGAACCGGTAACGGATACGAGCGGAACTAATTGCTGCTTTGCATCGGGATTTTGCCAACGAAAAAGATACAGCGTGCGGCGGCCGGTTTCATCATAAAGTGGCTTGCTTAATTTTGCAAATTGTCCGGGCGGGATACTGTCTAATTTTTTCTGGTCAGGATCTTTGCCGATCTCAACTATTATTGCAAAAGGAAGCCGTGGATGTATTGAAATTCCCAGCAAACAACGAAAGGTTTTACTATTCGCATTGAACGCCTCGGATAATGGATGTTTGACCGGCTGGAACTTCTCGTCAAAGGCTTCAAGTTTTGTCGTACTGTCATTATAAATAAAAATAGTACTCTGATAAGTAAACCACGGCTCAGAATATGATAAAGTTTTTATGCCTGCCGGATGTTCTGCGATTACGGTAAATGTATCGTTCTCGAAGCGGATCACGCGGAGGATTTTGTCATTCCAAGTTTCCCCTTTAGCATTGCCGTCTGATGTGAGTATTTCAAAAACAAACGTCTTGTTCTTGCCGTTCAATACCGCTACGTTTCCGATATCCCCTTGAGTGATGCCGGGGCAGATTGTATATATCTCAACTTTTTTTTCAGGTATATTAACGAGCAAAAAACCTTTTGTTTGCGAGTAGGCGATTTCCTTTTCGGACCAGAGCGGCAGAAAACGAAAATCAAAAGGACCGGACACCATTTCCATAAAATCTTTTTTTACTTCTTCACGTTTTATTTCATTGTCCTTCTTAAAGTGCAATACGGACACGGCATTATCAATCTCGTTTGTTCCAACCGCATCCTTTACCGGCACGGAAAAGATATTTTTCATGTGTTCCCCAACGCAGTACGTCGTCGGGGTCGCTACATCAAAATCACCAAAATCCATTACTACGGTATCGCTCATTCTGGTAGACTCCCCTATAAATTTGCATTCAGTCTTTTGCGTTAAATGGCATGCTGCCCCGGCCAGTATTAGGAGATAAAAAAGGAGCGCTGCAGCCACAAGCTTGCAGAGCGCCCTAAATTTGCTCATGCCGTCGCATTTCCCTTTTTGGCCTGGATTTTAGCAACCTGGTCTTTAAGATTTTCTATCCGCTTATAATTATCTTCCAGATTTTTTTTAATATCTTTTGATTCTTTCTTGGTAAGCTCGCATAAAGCTTGGTGCATTTTATCTATTACCGCTTTTTGATCGAACCCGTAAAATGTCATCGGATTCACCATTGTTGACCGATACCATTGGCTTTCATCAGTATCGACCATAGTATGAAAAAAAGATTCAGCAAATTCTTTATATTCGGTTTTCCCCTCCGTTAAAAGCGTGAGATACCAGTCCACACCGAACATTAATTTGTCCTGTAAATGGCGATATCGCCCACTGCCGGGGTACATCTCCCGAAAAAGCTCCTGAACATTTTCTTTTTCATTACTGTTTCCAAGATTAAAACAAGACATGTCGGTATAAACATTCTCGTATTGTTTGGTCAGGTCGGTAATTTCCTCAATCCAGTCGCTTGCCATCCCGACCTTGTCCCATTCGTCACCGCCGTAATGAGCCAGGCATAGCTTGAGCTTTTTATGTTGCTCTAATACAGGTCGCCAGTTGCGGGGGTGTACGTAATTGTCAAAAAAGTATCCTTGCGGCGTGCAAGGATCGTAACTGCAAGAGACTGTCCGTTCAGGACGCTTCGTAAGATCGACTTTATCGAACTCATGATAGAAGGCGGCTTCATGGGTTGTCATGCCGCCCGGCGAACAATGCGCAAGAATCGGGATGTTTTCATGTGCACATCGGGCGTAAAAATCATTCAGATGCGGCAACCGTGGGTCAAGCGGCTTGTAGCCTAGCGGCGGGTACATTTTAAAACCAATAAAAACGCCCGCATTCTTTTCGGATGCCACTAATTGAAAAGGAAAATCCCATGGGCCTGACATCCAGGTCTTCACATCTATCGCCCCGCCGGAAGGATTCCGCCATCGGCGTGGTTCGTAATGGAACATGGGTATAAGCTGCCACGGATTCTTTTTTACGGCTGAAAGTGTTGCGTCATGTTGTTTTTTATATGCCTGAAACACCCAAACCCGGTTGGGGCGTTCACTTGACACGTCAACAACCGTGCCTTTATTTTCAGGTTCAAGTCCGTTTTTCCGGTCGTAATAATATACTCCGTCAATAGTGACTTGTATCGGAGCTAAATCCGCCCCCGTCGTTATGATTTTCTCAAATTTTCCTTCATGATAAACCATTGTGCTCGTGGGCGGAAAGCCTGCGATATGGGCGTAATCCATGTCCATCGGCATTATAATGGCAGGAGAAAAAAAATCCGCTTTCGCATTATACTTTTTCGCTTTTCTTAAGGGCGATTCCGGGCCATAGGCTTTTTTAAGCTCGTCGGCAAGAACGCCACCGATGTCTTCGGTGCTCAAGCGTTGGATTTTTCCACCGTGGCCAAGAATAAAGAAGAACGGAGCCAGAAAGTCCGTCACTGAGCGAACGGGTCGGATAATATCCGCGGCGAGATTCTGCCGCCAGATCAGCGGCAGCGGAGCGGTTGCGCCGCTCTGGATATGTGAATGACAATCGATGACTATGTTTACGCGGCTTTTGTCCAGGATGATTATCGTGTAGTTTTTACCGCTTTTCAGCTTGAGAGGCCCCTGGCCTTGCTCAAAAGTTACGACTTCGGTTTCCTGGGGATTCTGCATTTTTTAAATATAGTTTACGTTTATTAATGATTTTCAAAAATGGTATGTATCCGTTTCCATTGGCAAAATCTATAATTCCAACGACAAGAACAGGTTTGCCGACCATTCCTTTTGAAATTTAGCCCGGCCTAACTGATTAGAATTATTTTCAGACTTATACTTCAAACTCAGACACAAAATTCCGTTTTCCTATGAGCAAGAACAAAAACCTTAAAAAACGAAATAGGCAAGCGCCGCCAGCCAGTACGGAAGCTAAACGGCATTCCAACCGATGGGAAAGCATTTCCGAAGTTCTAAAAAGCAACGCCTTGCCGCTTATTTTAATTGTAATTTCTCTTATCGTAAACATGACGGTATTAGCCGATTATTGCAAATCACCTTTCGCAAAAGACCCCGTATGGGACGCCAATACCTATTGGAAATGGGCGCAGGAAATAACTTCAGGCAATTGGCTCGGCAGTAAAATTTTCCATCAGACGCCGCTTTATCCATATTTTCTTTCTTTTTTCGTCCTAATCTTCGGCAAAGCTCTTATTCCGATTTACCTTGCACAATCGCTCTTGAGCACCGGTTCGGCCCTGTTGGTTTATTCAATAACGAAAACGATCAGCGGGAAAAAGGTTGCAGGGTTCATTGCGGGTCTGTTGTTCGTTTTTTATGGAATGCAGGTATTTTATTTTACAAAGATATTATCCGAGTGCTTATCGATTTTTCTGATGCTCCTTACAACAAGATTATTATTGATCGAAAAACCTTCAACCAAACAACTTATTTCCGCGGGAATCGCTGCCGGGTTGCTGATAATTGCAAAGCCATATTTCATATTGGCCGTGCCATTAGTGCTTCTTTACCTTTCATTCCATGGAAAGCATGATAGCATGCGCCATCTTTTTTTAAGGCTAACCCAATTTTTACTGCCGATCATGGCTCTTATGGCTATTGTTGCTATTCGCAACTATGCCGTTGAAAAAGATTTTGTCCTGATTTCAAGCAATGGCGGCGAGAATTTCTTTATCGGGAACCACGAAAAAGCGGACGGCGTTTATGCGCCTGTCGAAGGAATTTCAAGGGATATTGAGTATCAAAACGAAGACGTTAACCAACTCGCCGAACACGAAACCGGCCATCTAATGAAGCGTTCCGAAGTATCAAGTTTTTGGTTTCGACAAGGCGTGTCTTTCATTCGGCATCATCCAAAGACGTATTTAAAACTGGAATGGACGAAACTAAAATTTATGTTTTCCGGGGCCGAAAGATCAACAATGCATTACTTGTATTTCGAGAAAAAGAATATTACCGCCAGCTACGCAATACCTTTTATCAACTTTTATCTGCTATTCCCTCTTTTTGCCGCTGGTTTCTTATTGGCCCTTTCGCAATGGAAACGCTATATTCTCCTTATCGCGTTCTTGCTTGTTAACATGCTGAACATTCTGATATTTTTCTACGACACGCGGTTCATGCTGCTTGCCATGCCATATTGGATAATTCTCGGAGGGGTTGCCGCCTGGCATATCGGGCAAACCGCGAAAACCGCCGGGTTCTTAAAGGCATTGTTACGTCCAGCGACAATCATCTTGTTTATCACCGCAGGCTTAGCAGTATACATCTATTCATCTGACGCTAAAGTAAATAAGCCGGATTGGCATATGTATATGACTTTGGGCGATATCAACCTCGATCTCAACGATCTTGAAGCTGCCCGTAAAGCATACACGCAATCAAGCTCCCTGAATCAAAACGATTGGATGCCGGTTTTCGGCATTAGTAAAGTTTATTTTCGCAAGGGAAATAAGGATATAGCGGCACAACTTTATAATGAGGCATTTCCTAATCTGAAGGCTGATTTTAAAAAGATGGTATTACGGGATAAGGACCTTGAGCCGGTCAGAGAATATATCCAGGAACACAAAGCGGCTGTTCCCGACAACTTACCAAATAAGGCCATCCCTGTCGGTCTTGACAACCCACATTCCTGAATTATAGAGATAACCGGTAAGAATGTAGCCGCCGTCATTCGTCAATATTACATTCGTGAAAAAATCATTGCCAGGACTACCATACTTTCGGGTCCATAATGTATCGCAATTGGTGTTGACTTTCAGGAGCCAGCCATCCCAATTGCCATTCGGACCTGTCCACCCAGAAAGGGCAAAACTTCCATCATTCATGAGTTTGATTGAGGAAATATTGCGGTCTCCATCGGCGCCTTCAAGTTTGGTGGTTTTGACAATACTGCCATTCGCAGTAAGTTTCGCAATGAATGCATTGACAATGTAGTTCTGCCCCATCATCGTGCCGCAAACAAATATGCTGCCATCGCTTGTTGTGGCCATGCCAGTTATGCTGCCTTTGTAGAATTCCGGGTATGTTTTTGACCATATTTTTTTCCCGGCATTGTCAACTTTAAATATCCATGCTGAATCATTCCCGTTGCCAGCCTCGCGAAGAGTGCCGCCCACCAGAAAACTGCCATCCGGCAATGGTGCAACCGTTTCCACGTCATCATTAGAAGGCCCTCCATAAAGACTATCCCATTCTTTTATTCCGGCCGCAGTAGTCTTTACCAACCATACTTTTGTGGGTAGTCCCGCCTTAGAAAACGCTCTTGCCGCGATAATATAGCCACCGTCAATTGTCTTTGCAAATGCACGAACATATTCATATTGATAGCCAAAGCATGAAAAAGTTTTCTGCCACATTATGGTACCGGTGGCATCGCATTCAAAAAGCCATACGTGCGGCAAATTCAGGACAGTATCAATGTATTGAGATAAAACAATATAATGTCCATTGGCCGCTTGAACCAGCTTATATGCCGCGCTTACATTACTGGTGCTACCATACTGTTTTGACCAGGACAATTCTCCTGCGGAAGTGATTTTAATAAGCCTAGTGAAGCCGGTCGAAGAAGTGTTTCCGATGCACCCTCCGATTATATAGCCGGAATCCGAAGTCTGGATCACATCGTTTGCCGCATCATTCTCGGTTTGTCCGAAATACCGCTGAAATGTATTAGGCTTGGTGCGCGAAACAATAACCGTATAGGTATCAACGGCGATCCCATCCCGTGCGGTCACTTTGATTGCAATGGTATCCAAACCTACCGGCAAACTTTTTACGGTAATTCTGCCGCCCGATTGCACAGTGCTTGAACCCGCCTTGATTACCGAAAAAGAATCTTCCGCCACGGGGATTATCGTTATGGAATCAACCTCATAGGGCAACGAAGCCGCATACGCCTTCACGAAGGATTGAAAAGCCGGTGCAAGCGTCACGTTAAGCAATTGTAAAGATATTAATTTTGAGGTGGGAACGAATGTGGTAAATGTAAAAAGCTGGCTCGTAGAAGTATCTTTTCCGTCTTTGACGACCACCTTCCATTGATATGTCGTGCTATATTTTAGGCCGCTTATGGTCATGCTTGTAGCAACGGTATCTTTCATAGTACGAACCAGCCCGCTATCTTTATTGGCAAAATAAAAATCATACCGCAATCGGTTCAGGTCACCCGAATCCATATCAGTGCCTACCCATGAAATTTTTACGGGTATCCCTACGCCGGCAGCGCCATTCAGCGGCAAAAACGATGAAATTTGCGGCGGTGAATTAATAGTAAAACTCCTCAATTCGCTCGAAGCGCTATCTTTGGTTCTATTAAAAACAGCAACTTTCCAAAAATATTTTGCTCCATAAAAAAACAAATCGCTTTTAGAAAATGCCGTATCGCTTGTTTCTGTTATAGAGTCAAGTTGGCTTGCTGAAGATCCAAGGTAAAACCGATAAAACAAAGAATCGCCGGGAAGAGATTTTCCCGACCAATTAAAAATTGTGCTTTTTGAAAGGGCTTTTGCACCATTCAACGGGGCATTAAGAATTATCGATAGTGGATTGCCCGGGTTTTGTTTGGGCGCAACATGAATCCAAAACCATCGGCTTGTATCCCGTCCATAATTATTAGATGCCACACACCGATATTTTCCCGAATCGGAAAATTGCAAGGCGGATAAAATAAAATTATTTGAAGTCTTCCCATTTAAGGATATTGCGTCTTTAAACCACTGATATGTAAACGGTTTTGCACCTGCCGGACTAACGGACAGCGTACAAGCAGCATTCAAAATGAAACTTAAATTTGTATCCGTTTTTATCGGAAAATTCGGCCGGTATCCGGCAACCTGAACAAAAAAAGGAACGCTGTCTATTATGGTATCCGTACCT
Source organism: Chitinivibrionales bacterium (assembly GCA_028718065.1). GTDB lineage: Bacteria > Fibrobacterota > Chitinivibrionia > Chitinivibrionales > FEN-1185 > JAQUMP01. Next base: position 15,756 of record JAQUMP010000003.1, read on the forward strand.
TGCCGATATCTGCTTTCTACATAAAAAACATGCTTGCCGTCAGGAATATTTACCCGGTCGTATATCTTTATCGAGTCCCAGGCCGACCAGGGCAAAGTATCAAACTTGTACCGAAATTCACTCTCATTTTTATTCCCGCCGAAAACCATATGCAGCGTATCAAAATGGGTTGTATCGTCTTTTTTCGGGGTCGAAACCGTGGTATCAATAAACATTTTTGGCGGTGTATAAAGAGGGCTTCCAACATCAAAAGGGTTGTCCCGCTCCGCCGTACACAGGAACAATATTGCCAGCAATCCGGCCAATAAAATGCTTTTTAATTTATTCATTGGAAACAAACCAGTTAAAACGACGCACTAAAAAGAACCCCGGCAAGGTTCTTATTAAATATAGGATAAACCGAAACAGCAGTTTTCTTTTCCGGCTTCGTGGCTTGTATAAAAAGGATGGCCGATACCGGAACCAATACGGCGCTTACACCTGCGCAAATCCAGCCCATAGTAAGGGCATTCTGTTCTTTATTGTGAAGCGATGCGGCGGTGACAGGATCAAGCGCCTTATCATAATCATTGTGTATGGAAGATTTATCGATAAAAAAATATGCCGTTGCGCCGACCGCAATAAGTCCGGCAATTCCGGTAACCACAGGGGCTACAAATCTATTATCAGAGGTTTTGTTTTGAGTCTCTTGAAAGCCTTCGGCCTGATACGAATACGGAAAATTGTCCTGGGCATTAAGGATATGTTCATTTACGGTAAAATTAAACTGCCCGTTTGAATGAAAAACCCCGTTGCTTACGCTGATTTTTTCCGTCTGCGATTTAAGACCGAAAACGGAATAGCATAAAATAAAATTGGTTAGTTTTGCGCTTTTTGCGTTTTGGGTTATGGTTAAGCCGTTCCAGTCAAAAGACTGCGCTTGCGCCTTTGCCGTATCGTTATATTTATTGTCGTTCGCAGATGTAAAAGCGATTGGGTTTTCTCTCGAACCTTCGGCAACAATGCTGCCATCAACAATAAGGCCGGTATATTGCCTGAACAATAGAACGCATCCGGGCTTTAAGGTAAGCGTTTTGCCCTTGCCGACGGATAAGTCGCCGGTAACAATATAAGGGCTTCCTGCGCTGTCCAGCGTCATGCCGCCGACCTTGCCGGAAATAGTTGTTTCCGAATAGGCGAAGGAAATACCAAAAATGATTATAACCAGTGCTATAATTTGGTTCATCATTCTAAATTACTTTATTTATTCCTATGGATAATCAAAAAAGGAACTAACGCTGCTTGTCGAGGTAGTTCCCCGTGCGTCCTTAGAAATTACTTTATAGCGGTAGGTTCCGGCAGCAGTTGGATGATACCAGTAATAAAAATTGGCGCCTGTTTTCCGGCATGTTCCAAAATTCTTGATTATGGTAGTAGGCGGATTGTTGGTATCAAAAAGTATCTGGAATTGTGTTGAATCTCCATCCTTAAAATCAGAATTCTGCCAAACGAATTTAACTGAATCGCCGGAAATCGTCACGCTTCCAAGCGAGGGAACTACCGGTGCGCTATCCGCAAACACAACGAAAACATTCCCGCTTTTATTCCCCCGCAAAAAACCATCATCGTCTTTGCCGAAGATATAGCGGATTGAGCCTTTATTAACATTATTATTATCAATAGTAATTGAGGCGCTGTCGAGCGGGCCTTTATAAATTGCTGCTCCCGTATCGTTTGTTAATCCAAAGTAATAAGTTTGTATGACGCCGTTGGTGTCGAAGTGGTCGGGCCGATAATAGTAATTTGCATACCCATTATTAATAATTGTCCACAGCGTATCCCCTGCATCGCCCCACAGGACCGGCGCGGCCTTGCGAACGGTAACGGAGCTGTCTTTCCTTGCCGACAAAATTCCGTTCTCATCCTTGGCCCAGAAATGGATATTGGTCGACCCGCTGCTGCCGGTGTCGTAGGAGTGCCGGAAAAAAGTATCTATCGCGCCGGCATTGCGGTTTACAATAAGCGAATCATACCCGGCACCATCGTTCCAACTGGCAAAAACATACTTTACATACCCGTTCGGATCGGTGGCATGAACGGAATAGGTCCGTAAATCATTTACGAAAAGATTATTGCCCGTTGTGTCCATGGATAAATTGCTTACCGCCGGATGGCCGACCAATACTGTAAACTTGAACGCAGAATCCTTGGTAAACCCATAGCTGTCTTTTACCCGGAACCTCACGCTGTCCAAGCCCGAATCGCTTAGCGCAAAGGAATGTTGAAACGCCGCGCCGCCGCTGACGGCTTTTGATGTTGCATTCCAGTTTGTGTCGCCTTTCCAGGCGACTTTTATACTGTCCAAAGTGCCATGCGTGGTTGCACCGGCAACGGTAAAAGTTATCGGATCAAATACATAAATTTTATTAATCGCAGTATCGGTTGATATTGCCGTTATTGTCTGGACGCCCTGTTTTACATTTACGGAGTATGGCATCGTATCCGAATGGGTGCCGTAACTGTCTTGCGCGTAAACTTTTATGTTATGTAATCCTTTGGCATTATACGAATGCGAGTAGCTTAAGCTTGCGCCGCTATCGGTAAACGCCGCGGCCGCGTCCCATGCGATAAAAACCTTTGCCAGGGTTGAGGTAGGATTAGTTTTTTGCGCCGTTACCGTATAAGACACAGGATCAAAAACCCAAGCAGAGTCGGGCGCAAATCCCGACACAACCGGTTTGCCGGGATTCACATTCACGGCAAAAGTATCAACCACCGATTGCAGGCCGAAGGTATCCACGACATACACACGCGGCTTGTGCGTACCGGAGGATAAATATTTGTGCGCTAAAGAAGCATTATAGTTAAAGGCAATAAACGCCGAATCCAAATCCCAGGCGATGTAAAATTTAGATAGCGAGCCGTCCGGGTAACCTTTTTGCGCGGTAGCCGTAAACGTCGCGCTGTCAAATATCCATGCCGTATTTGGGGCAAAGCTAGTAACGGCAGGTTTACTAAGGGTCACATTCACGGAAACCGTATCGACCAGGGATTGCAGACCGAAGTTATCGACGGCATACGTGCGCGCTTTATGCAGTCCTGGGGTTGTATAGAAATGTTTGTAGGCTCCGCTGGTATCGCAGGAAACAAAAGCGGAATCCAGGTCCCAGGCAATATAAAACTGCGAAAGAATACTGCTTGGATTTACCGTTTGGGCGGACACCTTAAAAGTGCACGTATTAAAAACCCACGCCGTATCATGGGTAAAGCTCTTAATCACCGGTTCCCCATTACTTACCGTGACAAGAAATTTTGCGGTATCGCTTAAATTACCTTTCGTGTCCCGGGAATAAACCTGTACCGGATATGATCCCGCGGTTAAAAATGAATGGGTATCAAGAGAATCGCTTGAGCTGTCTTCGAAAGATTTATCGTTGTTAAAATCCCAGAAATACCTGGCAATTCTATTTTTGTTACTTGTATCCGATACGATCGAATGCAGCGTGATGGCCATAGGATTGTTTATGAAAGTCGCGGTATCTTTTGGCAGCGGATAAAAATAGGGCCTGTAAGCCCGGACCAGCAAAAGCGCCGAATCCTTAATAGAGGCAAACCCCCTGGTATTTACCGCCCAGGCCTTTACATAAAGCGATTCGGGCGAAGTAAACGTGTAGGGTTTTATGGTATCGGCGGCGGAACCGGCCACATTCGTATTTGCGCCCAATTGCCAATAAACATTGGCGATGGTGTCGTCGGCGGTAGTAATTGAATCGTACACGGCAAGATTAACGGCTTCGTTTATTTTGCCGTGTACGACCGGGCCGTTTTTAAACCTTAACAAAGGCGTAAATTGCTTTACCGTTAATAGGCCGGTTTTTTCGGCGGACGAATTGCCGGCGCTATCTTTTGCCTGCACCTTAACGGAAATGCCGCTCACGCTGTCGTTATAAAAAAGCACTAAGGTGTCCGCGATATCTTTCTGTAAAGTATCGTTGATTTTCCAGGAATAAACACCCTTGTTCCTAATAAAGCGCGTGAGGCTGTCAACCGATACGGCAAATTTTATCCGGCGTTTTGCCGGCGCCTCTAAAGGAAAAAGCGACGATGCCAGGCTATACCCAAAAGCATGCACCCGAATCCGGATCGAATCCGCCGGTCCGGAGTACCCAAACGAATCTATTGCAGAAGCGATGAGCCGGTAGGTTTGTAGCGTATCGGTAAAGGTCAGCATTTTGCCATCGAGGACATTGGTATCCGGCTTGGAACTATTGATCCTATTCAAACCACTTAAAGTATCTACCCGCCAGACAACTTTATTTACATTTGAGGTTTTTGTAATTGGAATCAGGGTTGGTTCTTTTGCATTTATAGTCAAACTATCTTCGGCAAATTTTACGGTAGGAGTTGCATAGGCTATCGTAATTGTTTTCTGAACGACCGCGGACTTAAGGCCCGTTGAATCCATTGTGTAAATGCTAAAAGTCACCTCGCCTCTCGTGCGGACCGGCGCAAACACAATATGCGTTTGTGGTTGGTACGGAATGAAACCCGAAGAATCTTTGACGGAACCATATTCAACAAAAACACGAAAGGAATTATTGTCCTGATCAAAAACAAAAATGTTAAAAGTCAACGAATCGCCCAGATTAAGGGCGTTTTTATTAAAGATTATGCTATCAACACGGGGTTTATAACCGGATACATGAATCCGGGCCGATCCGAGCGTAAGCTTGTTTCCGCGTTTATCCTGTAGCATGGCGCCGATCACGCGCGTGCCGGCGATAGTGCCGCTCAAAAAATTAAAGGCCTGCCCTCCCGTTTTGGTCGTATCGGCAATTATATCATCCAGCAACCAGATTACCCGCGTGGTGTCAAGTACGCTGCCGAGTTTACCGCCCGAATACGCGACAGAAGCCCTAACCGTATCAAGACACCCGGCCAGCGTATCAACCATAATGTGATACGGATTTATCACCAGCGCAATAATGCTATCCACCTTGGCATTATTATTCGGCTGCACGCCGATAATTTTAAGAGCGCCGTTAAATACCGCCGTAAAATAGAGCAGCAAGGAATCGCTCGACCTGCTTTGCGACAAGGCGGCGGTATCGATAAGATTAATCTGGCCCGAATCGATTTTTATGGCGGTAAAAGGATATTTTGGATCCGTGATGTAAGGCACCGCGTAGCGGTGAAAAACTTCCAGCGTGTCGGGCAGGCTGTCTTGAATAATCGATAATTTGTAATTATTGTTGCCTTGATAATCGGTATCGACCGGATTGTCCCGCTGATATTTGGAACAGGCTATCGCCAGCAGAATTGCGGCAAAAAAGACGATTAAAAACCATTTGACCGAATTTGGCATGAACGAAAAATAAATTTGGCTTATGCGGCCCGGTGAAAAAAATCCCCGCATGCACCTCCTGGGATTGAAAACACGCCCTTAAAATAATGCTCATTGTTTTTTTCTAAAATGCCGATATATAATATAGAATATAGGAGCATCTAATTCGTTTTGGGGAAGCTACAACAATGATTTCCGTGATCGTCTGCTCGCGTAAAGAGCCCTCCTGGGACATTCATAAGCGTAATGTCGCCCGCACTATCGGCGCCGACTTTGAATATGTCCGCATCGACAATTCCCAAAACAAATTCGGAATCTGCGCTGCTTACAATCTTGGCGTAGCCCAAAGCCGCGGCGACATACTCGTATTCGTGCACGAAGATTGCGTATTTCTGGAAAACGGCTGGGGCGCCGTGCTTGCCCAAAAATTCGCGGCGGACGACCGCATCGGCATGGTAGGTGTGGCCGGCACGCAGTATTTATTCGAGGACGTACCAGCCTGGGTTAAGGCCGGTATGCCCTTTGTTAAGGGACGGGTGCTGCATGACATTGACGCCGGGCAAAAATTCGTGATGACCGTTTTTTCCTGGGAAGAAGGCGACTTTGAGGTCGTGGCCCTCGACGGGCTGTTTTTTGCCGTGCGCCGCAGCCTGTTCGAGCAGGTGCGCTTCGACGACGTTAATTTTAACCGGTTCCATTTTTACGACCTTGACATCTGCATGCAGGTGCGCCGGACCCACAAAATCATCGTAACCACCGATATTATCGTCAAGCATTTTTCGGGCGGGCAATTCAACAACGACTGGCAGGCGGGCGTTGAGCGCTTTAAAGCCAAATACCGCGGGCAACTCCCGGCGGCCTGCACCGACCTTGTTCCGGATGTCAACAACCGGCAAGACATCCAGAGTTTTGACGTTAAAGGCAAGATCCCGCAGGTAGTGCCGATTTAAAAGAAAATAAATAATACCGATGCTTTTCTTTTGCGATCAATATATAAATAAAAAAGACACAACCAGAACAACGGGCGGTCGCTTATGCAAGTAGTTATCCTGTGCGGAGGTTTGGGAACGCGCCTGCGCGAAGAGACTGAATTCCGGCCCAAACCCATGGTCAACATCGGACCGCGGCCGGTGCTGTGGCATATCATGAAACGCTATGCCCATTTCGACCATACCGAATTCATACTCTGCCTTGGGTATAAGGGCGAATCGATTAAAGAATATTTTTATCATTACGAAATCATGAACAATGATTTTTCGCTTGAGCTGGGCAATGCCGGAAAATTTATCCTGCATAACGGCCACACTGAAAAGGGCTGGAACATTACCCTCGCCGATACCGGCGAAAAAGCGCTCAAGGGCGCGCGCATCAAGCGCATCCAGAAATATATCCACGGCGACGAATTCATGCTCACCTACGGCGATGGGGTGTGCGACGTCGACTTGGAAGCCCTTCTTACGTTTCACCGAGACCATGGCAAAATGATTACCATCACCGGTGTTAATTCGGCCTCCCAGTTCGGCGAAATGCGCGTACAGGGCAACCAGGTGCTTACCTTCCGCGAAAAGCCGCAAACGGGCGACAGCTTTATTAATGGCGGCTATATGGTTTTAAAAAAAGAGATTTTTAATTACCTGATCGATGACGATGGCTGCGATTTTGAGGTTGGTCCGCTGGAACAACTAGCGCGCGGCGGCCAACTTATGGTTTATAAACATCCGGGTTCCTGGGCCTGCATGGACACGCTGCGCGACACGGAACGCCTTAATAAAATGTGGGAACAAGGCAAGGCCTTTTGGAAAATATGGTAACGTCCCCCAACAACGGAAATTTACTATGAAAACTTGCCGGGCATGCGGGCACAAACTTCATAAACCGTTTTTATCCCTAGGAAACTCTCCCCTTTCTAATTCGTTTCTTTCATCCGCGCAGCTCGGAGTCATGGAGCCCTACTTTCCCCTCGATCTTCATGTTTGCCCGTCTTGTTTTTTAGTGCAGTTGGATGTTTTTGAGGCGCCTCGGCTTATTTTTTCCGCTGAGTATGCTTATTTCTCGTCCTATTCCGATTCATGGCTCGCGCATTGTAAAGAATACACCGCCATGATGATCGACCGCTTTGCCATTACCCCCGCTTGGTCGGTGGTCGAAATCGCCAGTAACGACGGATACTTACTGCAATATTTTAAAGAACGCGGCATTCCGGTTTTGGGCATCGAACCGGCCCAACGCGCGGCGCATGAGGCGCTCAGAAAAGGAATTCCCACCGAAACGGTTTATTTTACCGATGAATACGCCCGAACGCTTTCCGGCGGCACCCGGGGAGCCGATTTAATCATCGGCAATAATGTGCTGGCGCACAATCCCGACCTGAACGATTTTACGGCGGGACTCAAAACACTCCTTAAACCTTCGGGCATAATCACGCTTGAATTCCCGCATGTTTTGCGCATGCTCCAGAGCAACGAATTCGATACGATTTACCACGAGCATTTTTCCTATTTATCATTCTATTCCGTCAAATTATTGTTCGAACACCACGGGCTAACCATGTTCGATGCGGACGAAATCGCCACGCATGGCGGATCGCTGCGGATTTACGCCCGGCATAAGGAAAATGATGCACTTAAAGTTTCCCCCCATGTAGAACAACTCATTGAAAAAGAAAAAAGCGCGGGGCTGCTCGATACTGCCACCTATATGACCTATAAAGCCGGCGTAGAAAAAGTAAAGCGGGACCTGCTTGCCTTTTTAATTAAACAAAAAAATGAACATAAAAAAATCGTTGGTTACGGAGCGCCGGCCAAAGGCAATACCCTGCTTAACTATTGCGGCATCCGCACCGATTTTATCGATTTTACCGTTGATCGCAGTCCCTTTAAGCAAGGAAAATTCCTGCCGGGAACGCACATCCCCATTTTGCACCCCGATGCTATAATTAAGGCGAAGCCCGATTATCTTTTTATCCTGCCGTGGAACATCCGCGACGAGATAATGGAACAAATGAAGGATGTCCGGCAGTGGGGTTGTAAATTCGTCATAGCGACCCCGAAATTGGAAATTATTCCATGAAATTTACGGAGCTTGGCATTAAGGGCCTGTTTTGCGTTGAGCTGGAGGTTAAGCCGGATGAGCGCGGCTTTTTTGCGCGGTCGTTTTGCAAGAATAAATTCGAAAAACTAGGATTAACCGGAACGGTGGTCCAAACAAGCGTATCGTTTAACAAAAAGGCGGGAACGCTGCGCGGCATGCATTATCAGATCGCGCCGCACGAAGAATGCAAGCTGGTACGCTGCACCCGGGGCGCGATCTACGATGTGGTCGTTGACGTGCGCAAAAATTCGGAATCTTTTTGTAAATGGGTCGCTCTCGAATTGACCATGGATAATCATAAAGCCGTCTATATTCCCATAGGATGCTTGCACGGTTTCCAAACGCTCATGGACAACAGCGAAGTTTTATACATGATGTCGGAATTTTTCCATCCCGAATGCGCCCGCGGTTACCGGTGGAACGACCCGGCATTCGGCATACGCTGGCCGCTTGAAAATAAAATTATTTCCGAAAAAGACGGTTCGTACCGTGATTTCCCATGAAAAAGGTCATCGTTACAGGCGCAAGCGGGTTCATTGGACGATGCGCAATTCGTCATTTGATCCGGCGCGGCTACGAAGTACACGCGCTCTATCATTCCCCTACCTTTACTGACCGGGACAAAGCCGCCCGCTGGCATGTCTGCGATCTTTTAGACGCCGCCAAAACAAAAAAAACAATCAAGGAAATCAAGCCGACCCATTTGCTTCATTTCGCCTGGTATGCCGTTCCCGGAAAATATTGGACGGCCATCGATAATCTTTATTGGCTGCAAGCAAGTTTACACCTTACCGAAACCTTTATCACTTACGGCGGGACCCGTTTGGTGGCTGCCGGGACTTGCTCCGAGTATGGTTGGACCGATGACCTTTGTTCGGAGTATAAAACGCCCACAAATCCCACCAGCCTGTACGGCACATGCAAAGGGGCGCTTCAAAGGGTCATCGACCAGCTCTCCTCGGATAAGAAAATCAGTTGCGCCTGGGGCCGGATTTTTTTCCCTTTTGGCCCGCATGAAAATCTTGTGCGGTTAATTCCCTCCGTGGTTCTTGCTCTTATAAAAAAAGAAGAAGCGCTTTGCACACACGGCAACCAGGTACGGGATTTTTTATATGTCGATGAGGTCGCCGCCGCCTTTGTCGCTTTGTTGGATTCCGAAGTCCAGGGGCCGGTAAATATCGCATCCGGCGTGCCGGTTACGCTCAAGGAAATTATTTATATAATCGGCGATTTGCTGGGGAATGCCGGGCTTATAAAACTGAACGCCGTAATCCCGGCGCAACCGGAACCGCCCCGCATCGTGGCCGATATAACGCGCTTGCAAACAGAGGTCGGCTGGCGACAAACGACGGACCTGGAAGAGGGCATTTCCACCACGATTGCCTTCTGGCGAAACACCCTGAAAACGAGTGCCGCATGACCATGCCCCGCGGTTGTCCGGTTTGCGGTTGCGCCCCG
>JAQUMP010000004.1 GCA_028718065.1 Chitinivibrionales bacterium
TCCCGTTTTTTGCAGGAAACGCTCCCCGCGGAGTAGGGATATTTTGCATGCCCCCTCGTAAACAGAACCATTTTTACGTTCCGATTTACTCCTGGTCCGCCGGGCGCAACAAAATATGAATAAAAATCAATTCTCGATGGCATCGGTCCGCATTCAATTTATTTTATTTTTTTTCTTTTGCTTCGTCCACGCCGCCGAAATCCAAACAATTTCCATCCCCAGCGCGGCGATGGAGGAATCGTATCCGGCCATTGTCGTATTGCCGGATGCATACCACAAATCAAGCATGCGTTTTTCCGTTATGTATCTCCTGCACGGATACAGCGGAAATTACCGTACCTGGAGCACAATTGTCCCTTTGGATTCCTTTGCCGATCGGTACAATTTGATTTTTGTCTGTCCCGACGGAAATTACAATTCGTGGTATCTTGACAGTCCGCGCAAGCCGCAGTCGCGGTTCGAAACCTATATTGCGCGCGAGATGCCGCACTATATCGATAGTCTTTTCCGCACCCAGGGCAGTCGTCTGGGGCGGGCGATTATGGGGTCCAGCATGGGCGGGCACGGCGCGCTCACGCTGCTCGCCCGGCACCCCGACATTTTTTGCGGCGCGGCCGGTTTGAGCGGCATCATGGACCTGACTGAATTTCCCAAAAACTGGGACATCGCCGGAGTTCTGGGTGATTATAGCGGCAACCGTAATCAATGGAGGGAACATTCGTTTGTCGGCATGATTGACAAATTGGGCAATACCAACGGCATTGTCATGCTCGATTGCGGGCGCAATGATTTTGCCCTGCCGGGCAACCGCCGCGCGCACGAATTATTGACCGCCCTGGGGATCAAGCATGATTATCGCGAAATGCCCGGGAGCCACTGCCCCGAATACGTCCGGCAGAATGCGGAGTATCATGTGCGCTATTTATCGAATACATTAAAGAAACCCCGGTAGCGTTTCTCCTGTCAATTGCGTTGAGATCGCCATTTATGGTAAAATTGATGCAAATGTCCTTTTTGTTTTCAGGTGAATCGATCTATTTTTAAAAAATTAAACCGGGCGCCAAAAAAAACAATATTGACATTTGGCATTGGCGGAAAAAAGAATGAAAATCCTCTGGCCGCAAGAAATATTTGCATGCGTTCCGAAAGTCTATCCGGCGCCGGAGCGAAAAATGAAAGGACTGCAGGCCCTTTACTATCAGGGTTTGCCCTGGCGCGGGCGCGCCACGCGCGTGTTCGCCTGGATCGGGCTTCCCAAGCTGCGCAAAGGTGCGCGTTGTCCCGGCATGGTTTTAGTGCATGGCGGCGGGGGCACGGCCTTTGGGGAATGGGTACGGCTCTGGACGGCGCGTGGCTATGCCGCAATATCCATGGACGTATGCGGCGGCATTCCCCAAGCACCGCCGGTCTCGCTCGGCAACGAGCGCATGCGACACCGGTCCGGCGGGCCGCCCGGTTGGCACGATGCTTTTGCACAGGTTGACGAGCCGGTTGCCGACCATTGGCCCTTTCACGCGATCGCCGACATCATGCTTGCCCGCACCCTGCTCGGCTCGCTTCCGCAGGTCGATGCGGCCCGCATCGGGATAACGGGCGTGTCGTGGGGCGGTTTTCTTACCTGCATTGTCGCGGGCGTGGATGCCCGTTTCCGGGTTGCGGTCCCGGTTTACGGTTGCGGATTTCTGGGCGATTGCCCCTGGTTCGGTTCCGGACTTAATAAGCTGGGAAAAAAACGCATGCAGCGCTGGCTTTCACTCTGGGACCCATCGATGTATCTGCGCCGGGCCGCCATGCCGATGCTCTGGGTCGCCGGTACCAACGATACCCATTATCCGCTCGGCGCCCTGCAAAAATCCTACCGGCTTCCGCGGGGCGAGCAATCCCTTTGTGTTCGCGTGGAAATGCCGCACGGACACGGCGGCCCCGGCGAAAAGCCCGAGGAAATTCGCGTGTTTGCAGACAACCATTTACGCGGCGCACCGGGGCTTCCGGTAATCGTGAGTCAATCGATGCACGACGGAACGTTGCGCGTGGTCTTTAGGTCCCCGCGGCCGGTTGTCAAGGCCGAGATAAACTTTACGCGAGCGACGGGGTTCTGGGAGGACCGGAAATGGCGCACTGCTCCCGCAATGCTGGACAAAAAGGAAATGATTGCGCAGGCCCCCATTCCCGATCACACCACCGTCTGCTACATGAACCTGTTCGATGATCGGAATTGCGCGGCAAGTTCGCGGCATTTGGAATTAGAAACGGATAAGGTCGTCACATGAAATACGAAGTCGTCATCGGGCTGGAGATCCATGCCCAGCTTCTTACCAAAACTAAAATATTTTGCCCCTGTCCTACGATCTTTGGGTCGCCTGCCAACACGCAGGGGTGTCCGGTTTGCCTGGGCCTGCCAGGCTCCTTGCCGGTGCTTAATAAGACGGCGGTCGAATTCGCCCTTATGGCCGGTTTGGCCATGGACTGCACCATCGCGCCGGAATCCATTTTTTCCCGTAAAAATTATTTTTATCCCGATTTGCCCAAGGGATACCAGATTTCGCAGTACGATCTGCCCGTCTGTCGCGGCGGGCGGATTATTCTTGATATCGATGGTATTCCAAAAACCATCAACCTAACGCGCATTCATCTGGAAGAGGACGCCGGCAAACTCATTCACGACCAGGACGCGGATTCACTCTTTGATGTCAACCGCTGCGGCACGCCGCTGATAGAAATCGTGAGCGAGCCGGAGCTGCGCTCTCCGCAAGAAGCGTATTCGTACCTCAGCGCCATAAAGCAAATCCTGGAGTATCTTGCTATTTGCGATTGCAATATGGAAGAAGGCAGTCTGCGCTGCGACGCCAATATTTCCCTGCGCCCGTTCGGCCAGGCCAAGCTCGGCACTAAAACCGAACTAAAGAACATGAACACGTTCCGCGGTGTGGAGAAGGCCCTGGAATACGAGATTGAACGGCAGACCGCAGTGCTTGACAGTGGCGGAGTAATCGAACAGCAGACCTTTTTATGGAACGCGGCTACGGGTACAACCGCGCCCATGCGCTCCAAAGAAGACGCACACGACTACCGCTATTTTCCCGAGCCCGATCTTGCGCCCCTGCGCATTAGCGATGAATGGGTCGGGCGCTGCGGGGCGGCCATGCCCGAACTGCCGCGGCCGCGGCGGTTGCGTTTTGTAAACGAGTACAAAATTTCGCCCTTAATGGCGGATGCGCTTACCGCGGCCCGGGCGGTGGCCGATTATTTTGAAGAGGCGCTTTTGCAGTGCAACGATGCGCCGTTGGTAGGCCATTGGATTATGGGCGAAGTTTTGCGTGTTGTCAAGGAGAGCGACACCGGCATTGCCGCGCTTTCCCTTACGCCGGCGCGGCTCGGCGCGCTTTTAAACCTGGTGCGCGCCAACACGATTTCGGCCGCGGCGGCCAAAAAAGTTTTTAGCGTTATGCAGGCGCGCGGCGATGACCCCGGAAAAATCGTGGCGGAGCTGGGGTTAAACCAGGTCTCGGATTCATCGGAACTGGAAAAAGTCGTGCGCGCGATTTTGGAGGGCAGTCCCCAGGAAGTTTCCCGCTATAAATCCGGCGATAAAAAACTCGCTTCGTTTTTTATCGGCCAGGCCATGAAAGCCACCAAGGGCAAAGGCAATCCGCAGGAAATAAGCAGACTGGTGAGCAAACTGTTGGGTTAGCTTATCCGTAAATCTTGCCCAGGGAATCCACGATCGCCAGAGGTTTTTTGCCCGCCCGTTTAAGATCCGCCCGGTTCGTATCGCCGGAAAGCACAAGAATAAAATCGATTTTGGCGCAGTCGGCCAGTTTTTTATCGGTGTAAATCCGGTCGCCGATAACGACGATTTCCTTACGGGCAAATCGGCTGAGCACCGGCGCCAGCATGGCGGGGTCGGGCTTGCCGAATATTTTGTCGGGAAGCCGCCCCGTGCATGCTTTAAGAAGGGCCATAAAGCTGCCCGCGTCGGGCAGTGCGCCCGAAGGTCCCGGGCATACCAGGTCCCGGTGCGTGGCTACGTAGGCTGTTTTTTTATTGTGCAGGAGCAGGGCCGCCCTCGCCAGTTTATTATAAGTCAATTCCGTATCGTAGCCCGCGACCACCGCCCGCGCCTTTTTCCCGCTCATGGTGCAACGAATTCCCCGGGACGTTAATTCAGCAGCCATGCGGCGCGTTCCCAGGCAAAAAACCGGCGCAAGACCCTTGACGTGCAGGTAATCGGCGCAGGCTGTAACGGGGCTGATGATGCGCTCAAGCGCCAGGCGCCGAATGCCCATTTTTTTAAGGAGTGCAAAATGACCGCGGCGGGATTGGGAAGTGTTATTGGTCATAAAAAAGAATTGAAACCGGTCGCTGTTCCGGTTGACAAAATCAATGCTGCCTTTAATCGGCCGCCGGCCAAGATAAACGGTTCCGTCGCAATCGACAACCAGTGCCTTTTTTTGTTTAAGATAATCGGTTTTCATAAAGGGAATGCGGGTTTAAGGATGATAAGCCGGTTCCGCGCCAGGGCCCTTACCATTTCGCTGAAAGTACGCTTTGACAAGGATTGACCGTTTTCCCGGCGCAGGATCGTTTCGATCGCGCCGAGCGAATAGGTCCCGTTAATCAGGGCATAACTGCGCACCAGGAGCGCTTCGGTGATTCCATCATCCGCAAGAGCGGCCCTATTTGACACAACGCAACATTTGCCGGCCGGTTTTATCACCAAAACGGCCTCCGGCGTCCCCGGGGCGCAGAAAACGGTTTTAAGCTTGAAAAACGGATGGTGTTCAAAAACAAGGTCGTCGGATAAATTCCCGGGCAGTCCGTCCCGGTTATCCGGCGCCGTGCCCGGTGTTTCCACCGGCTTTCCCCGGATAGGTCCGATGGTCCAACCGTCGGCGCAGGAAAATTTTTTGCACACCTGCGGCCGCTGCTCGTAAATCCGGCATTTATTTTCGGCGCTTAAATAAGAGCAGGCATTATCGCTTCCCGGTTTGAGGCGGAAGAGCCGCTGCTTACAATCGTCGGAAATTCCCCCGCAGGGGGAATTGTCGGCGGTGCAGATTTTTTCGGCGGTAAACCGACCGCTCTGGTATTCTTCTTTTGTTAAGGGAATGCTCCAGCGCCGGCAGCAGAGCGCCTGGCAGAGATCGCGCACTTCGCCGCAGGAACCGCTAAGGTACAGCAGGCCGTTTTTTCCGTCGAGAGTAAGACCGTTCATAATCGCCTAAATATAGGCCAGCTTTCGGGCAAAAAGCAAGGATTAAACGGAAACGACTATTTTGCCGGGTACCCCTATTGCCGAAGTTGACCGCACTACCCGAAATCTGCTATTTTATTGACCGCAGGACCCTTTAACCGCCCGGCCACGCCGGGGAGGCAACCATGAATCGACGTGAAGCCGTTCAATCGATCGCCGCAGGCGCCATAGGTCTGGTGGCCCCATCCGTTTTTTTTAAAGCAATCGCAGGCGGCGCCGCGGCGCTTCCATCGCATATTGTAAACTCGGTTACGGTCGAGGCCGCTTTGAACAGCCACCTCTCCTTTCACGACGGATATTCCGGCCCTCTGCCGGACCAGATCCTCGCCAATTTGCTCTGGGCCGCCGCAAAGGCGCCCACGATCGGGGCCACCCGCGAAATTTATTTGGCCCGCGCCGACGGCGTTTACATTTACGATTCAGCAGCAAACAGCCTGACGCTGCGCACGCCCGGCGACCACCTCTCGGAAACAAAACTGGCGTGCGAAATCGGCGTCGGCCCGGCCGCCGAAGACGCCGGCGCCGCACACTGCTTTGCCCAACTGGCGGCCAGCGCTTTCTGGAAAACGGCGTCCGACCGGCCGGTGTGCTGCCCGAAAGCGAGCGGCGCCAGCAATGCCAACGCCTATTGGGACGCGCCCTCGGCGATAAAAGGGGCGACGCTCTGCGTCGGCCGGAAAACGCTTGACTTGTCGGAAGGAATCAAAAGCAATTGCGTGGCCCTCTCCTCGGACAAGAGCCTTGCCGCTCCCGATGTTGCCGGTAAAACGGCTTTTGAAACGGCGCTGGCCGGTTTACACTATGGGCCTTCGATGCAAGGCGGTGATATTTCCATGCAGCAGCTCTCGCAAATCCTGTGGGCGGCCTATGGTTGCGCCCCGCATTCCAACGTCAGGCGCCTGACGATTGCCTCGGCCATGGCAAATTATTACTTGACTGATAAAATATATGCCGTCTGCGCTCCGGGCCTTTATCGCTATCATAACTGCCTGCCCGGCAGCAACCATGACTTCCGCGACCACCGGCTGGAGGCGCTGATGCCCAAGGATCTGCGGACGGGTTTGCGCGCCGCGATCGCGCGTGTCCCGGCGTACGCCGGGATGCATTTGGTCCTGTGCTCGGCCGGGACCAAGGACGTCGATTGGGAACTCTGGGAGGCCGGCGCCTGCGGCGCGGCCGCCGTTTTGCAGGCCTCGGCCCTTGGATTTGGGGGATTTTTGACCGGATCGTTGACAAACAGTGAGAGAACGGCGATCGTCAAGGCGCTCAAGCTCCCTGCCGACGAGCTTCCGCTGCTGGTGGTATCGATCGGTTTTCCCGCAAAAGGCGCTGCGGCGTAATGGCCTTGCAATCTCTTCCCTGATTTATATTTTTATCTTTTTAAATACGGAGGTATTTAATGCGTGCAGTCGTCATTGGAGGTACCGGCCATATAGGGACGTATCTTATTCCCGGACTGGTGGAATTGGGCTACGAAGTCACCTGTGTCAGCCTTAAGGACCGGTCGCCCTTCCAGGAGCATAAAGCCTGGAATGTTGTCAAGCAGATCGAAGCCGACCGCATCGAGGATGAAAAAAAAGGCGCCTTCGGCGCCCGCATCGCAGCTCTGTCGCCGGATGTGGTCATCGACCTTATCTGCTTTACAGCCGATAGCGCGCGGGAGATCGTCACCGCACTCAGCGGAAAGGTCCGCCATTATCTTCAGTGCGGCAGCATGTGGGTGCACGGTCACAGCACCCAGGTGCCCGCAACCGAGGCGCTGCCGCGCCATCCTTTTTGCGAATACGGCAAAAACAAAGCCGCGGTCGAAGCATACCTTCTGGCCGAAGCCCAGCGCACGGGTTTTCCCGCCACCGTCGTACATCCGGGCCATCTTGTCGGGCCGGGATGGGCGCCGGTAAACCCCGCCGGTAACTTTAACGTGGCCGTGTTCGAAAAGATCGCGCGCGGCGAAGAGCTTTCGCTGCCCAACTTCGGCATGGAGACCGTGCACCATGCGCATGCCCAGGACGTCGCCCAGGTTTTCCTGAAGTCAATAATAAATTGGAACACTTCGGTCGGCGAAAGTTTCCAGGCCGTCTCGCCGGGGGCGCTCACGCTGCGCGGCTACGCCGAGGCCATGTACGCCTGGTTCGGGCAAACCCCCAACCTGCGCTTTATGCCCTGGGAGCAATGGAAAACAACGGTGTCCGAGGACGATGTCCGCGCCACCGAGGACCATATACGGCATAGCCCCAATGGCAGCATCGCCAAAGGCCAGCGCCTGATCAATTATTGCCCGCGGTATACCTCGCTGCAGGCCATACAGGAATCGGTGCAGTGGTTAATCGACCACAAGAAATTAAAAATTTAAAGTGGTGTTAGTCAATCGACGTTCCGGGTTTTTGCCACGCTGCCGCGCAGCATGACATGCCCCGGTATTTCAATAAGCGCAAACCTGTTCGCGTTTTTCTCGCACGATGGGTTTAAAATGTATTGAAATATCCGGTGCACCAGCATGGGTGTGTTAAAATTGTACGAAGTTATATCGTTCTGGAGCGCATAAAACATGTCGTCGAAACCGACCAGCGAAAGGTCGTCGGGCAATTTTTTATTGTGGGCCTTGAGAAAATCAACGGCCCAATAGGCCATGTGATCGTTCGCGCAAACCCAGGCCGTACAATCGGTGTAAAGCAGCGCGCGCTCAAAAAGGGGCCGGCACAATTGCCTGAATTTTTCTTCGGCGGAAATAGTTTGCAGGGTGGCCATCAGTTTATCGGCATGCCTATGAGAATTTAATGGAACGATTTTTTTGGCCGATTCGTACATGCCCATCCAATCGGGCCGGTCTTCCATGCTTTTTTTAAACAATCTATGGTCCGAAGGGACTTCATAAAAATTGGACGTAAGGGCCGTAACGCCCTCGCGCAAACCGGCCGCCCTGAAAACCGCTTTAAGTCCCCGATAGCGTTGGCTCGAAAATAAAAATTGCTCGTCGCCATAGACGGAAATATAGGCGATTTTGCGGTGCCCCAATCCGAGCAGCATATTCCCCATTGTTTTCGCGGCTGTCTCCGAAGTGCCCGCTGCAAAAAACCTTACGTAACGTTGGGAACGGTGGTTGGCGGCTTCAAAACCGCGATAATATCCCCATTCGTCAATAAATGCGATGGGGCGATCAAAGGGCACCAGAAAATCAAGCAGCTCCTTGGCGACCGAAGCATGGCAATAAACAACCGCGCCGAGGGCCTCGGCCTTGTATTCCGTCGCAAGGGCCAGGCCGTTAAAGCTGTTAATGCTCACGATTTTTAAATTGAGGGACACCTTTTTGCACTGCGTTTCTACCAGCCGCAAAAAGTCCCGATGACGTTCGTCCTGAATGCTGATGTGTTCCGGAAGAATAATTTCGGGAACAAACAAAAAAACCGTGGTGCGCGACGGCCGCGCTGGCGGGGTCACCACATATCTATTGCCGGATTCCCGGATGAGCCCGCTGGAAGCGAGCGCCTTAACGGCCTTTGCAAGCGTGTAATAACAGTCCCCAAAGCGCAGGTGCAATTCCTTGTATGAGGGCAATTTCCGGTTTTCCCCGTAGGCGCCGTTTAAGACATCCTCCGCAAGTATGTGCGTTATTTTTTCCCAGCGATATTCCCGCGAATGATTCTCTAATGTCAATTTTGTTTTATGCGGCATACCCTTGGCGCCACCTCTGCGCGCCAACCTGATCACCGCGCCGCGGCCTCTGCCGATAGCCATAATCACGCCCTCGGCTTTTAAAACCTTCATCGCCCGCAGGATGGACATGCTCGAAACTCCGGCCCGTAAAGCCATGGCGCGGATGGAGGGAAACGCATCCTCGTTCCTGGACGCAAGTTTTTGGGCGACTCCCTTGAGGTATTGATAGGCCTGCATCGCTACCGGACGCGCCGATTGCATAAATAATTCTCTTGTTACAATGTTACGATAACCTAAAGGGAACCTCTAGAAATTCATTTTCAAAGCGAGGTCGAGCGAAAAGGACAAAACCAAGGCGCATGAGGAAAAGCATATCCGGGGAGATATGGTTGACGAATGCAACGCAGGGTTTGGCCTTTGCAGCCGACCGGAGCTAAAAACGAATTTTTAGAGGTTCCCTGAATAATATTAACCAATAGGAGGTTGCGGGACAAGGTATTTGTAAATATTTTATAACCACATTAATTATACCAAAAAGGAGCATGGCTTATGAGCACGGAAAAACCACTCAAAAATCAGGTTGCGCTTGTTACCGGCGGCGGGCGCGGGGTCGGAAGGGGCATCGCGCTGGTGCTTGCCGAGCGCGGGGCCAGGGTCGTGGTCACTGCGCGCACCCAATCGGAAATCGATGAAACCGCGGCGCTTATTAACAAAAACGGCGGCGAGGCCCTGGCTGTTTCCGCGAGCGTTATTGACGAAAGCGATGTTTTGGGCCTGATACGGACGACCGTGGAAAAATTCGGCGGGCTCGATATTCTGGTAAACAACGCCGGTAGCTTCGACTGGATCGGCCCTGTCTGGGAGGCGGACCCGGAGATGTGGTGGCGCGATGTTGTCATAAATCTCAAGGGGGTATTTTTGTGCTGCCGGCATGCCGTTCCCCTCATGATAAAAAAGCGCACCGGGGTTGTTATAACCTTGAATGGCGGCGGTGCGGAGGGCTACCTGTTATACGGATCGAGTTACGCCTCAAGCAAGGCGGCCGTGCTCCGGTTTACCGAACAGCTTGCGCGGGAACTGGCGGACCAGGGTTATGAGAACGTGGTTGCTTACGCCGTAGGACCGGGACTGGTTGTTACCAAAATGTCAAGACTTCAGGCCGAAACGCCCCGGGGCTTGCAGTATATCCCCGGCACTAAGAAAAATTTTGAAACGGGGAACGTCCGGCAACCCGAAGAGTGCGGTTACGTCTGTGCCTGGCTGGCGCAAAACCGTCCGAAGGAATTTTCGGGCCGCATTTTCGGCGTGGACGACAACCTCGATGATTTATTGGCCCACAAGGAAAAAATCGTGAACGGGGACCTGAAGTTGCTGCGCGGACGGAACTGATATTTTCAGCGCGCGCCGACCTCACCCCTGCCCCTCTCCCCGTGGGAGAGGGGAAAAGGGGTCCGGCCTTTATCGCCGCCGGGCGATGCGGCTGAACGTTTCAAAGAGAACGAGCATGACGTCAAAGACATTTTCAACGGCATCGGGATCGGGCGCGTTCAGGCGCACGTAGCAGTAATCATACAAATAAAAAAGCCCCTTTGATACGGTATCGTTTACAATAAGGCTCATCTGCAATTGGGCCAGGATATTCTGGATCCTCGGCGCGAGGACGGGAAATTCGGCGCCGTTATTGCGCAGCTTTATGCAAAAAAACAGGCATTTTTCGTGCAGCATGCACAAGAGGCGCGCCTTGGATGCCGATAAAATCTGCACGCGCGAATAATAGGCCGCGATATCATGTGCTGTTGTTTGGGGCATGGGATTTTCTCACCGAACGTTTACAAATAAGTATAAACGATTTTCGCTGATTTTGACCTCACCCCTGGCCCCTCTCCGAATCGGAGAGGGGAAAAGGGGTGGCCGAAGGCCGGGGTGAAGGAGTGAGGTCAATAAAAACGAATTAATTTATTCTTTAAGATTTATCCTCTTAAAGAACAAAACATTCTCCGTTACTGCAAGAGCGCCAGGGTATTGTTGGCGTTCATCTCGTTAAAACGCGACAGGGCCAGGGTCGATGTCTGCTGCAAGAGTTGATTGCGCACCAGATTTGCCATCCCGAGCGCCATATCCTGGTCGCTTAACACCGATTGGGCCGCCTGGGTGTTTGCCTCGGAAACATTCAAATTGTTGAGCGTAGACTCGAACCGGTTTACCATGGACCCCACGGTGCTGCGCTGCGTGTTGAGCGTATTGAGCGCCGTATCGATCCGGCCGATGGCGGCTTGCGCGCTGCCGGCCGTGGCGACCGAAGTCCCCGCAATGCCGAGGCCGGCGGCGGTCATATTGACGGAAGGCAGTTTGACCGTGTCGCCCTGGTTGGCGCCCGTTTGTATCACGGCATTGCCCGATGCAAGGCCTGTTCCCGCCGCCGTGCCCTGGGTATTAAACTGGGTGGCGTTGGCGGTACGGTCGATCTCCTGGCTCAGGGCCTGGTATTCGGTGTCTATGTTCTTGCGGTCGGTGTCGTTTAACGTGGCATTGCTGGACTGCAACGCCAGATCGCGCTGACGCTGCAACATGGAAGAAATTTCATTGCCCGCGCCTTCGCCGATATTGAGGGCGCTCATGGCATCGTTTACATTTTGCGACGCCATGGAAAATCCGCGGGACTGCGTTTCCAACTGTTGCGAAATCGCCAGGCCGGCGGCATCGTCGGCGGCGCTGTTGATGCGTTTTGCGGTGGAAAGTTGCTGAAGGATTTTTTGGAGCGACCGTTCGTTCCGGCCGCTGTTCTGGATAAGGCCGAGTCCTGAGATTTGCATAAAGCACCTCCCTGTTTAAACCCAAAACCGCCTGCAACAAGCAGTCTTAAGTTAAATTAAATGTTCACTCATAACTTCCCCATTTAACATATCGGTATAATTTTAAAAAACTTTACCATAAAATAAATAAAAAATTGTTTATATTAATAAACAGATACTTAAGTATTGCCGATAAATAAAATAGAGTAGGCGATCAATTGCGTAAAAGGCAATTTAAGCGCATAAACAAAAGGGTGATTTATGGAACCAAACCTACATGCAATACCGGACTGTCGGAATCAAAATTACTTTGATTTTGCTTCCTATCAGACAGAAGAAACACGCTACTTTTTTTTAGAAAAATTGCTGTATGCCCGAATCGAGCTGCATTTGGATAGCGGCCGTCATTCCTGGGATGAAGAGATAAATCTCTACCTGAGCGACCTTATGCAATCGCTCTTTATTTCGGCCGTTTTATTTAATGATAAACCCTATTTATCACCCTTTGATTTTGATGTCCGTAAATATATTCAGAATCATCCCGGATTGCGTACCGAATATACCGTATATAAGGATAATGCCGATTTCGGCCTGGTGTCGTACGGCGTGTTTTCCGATTATGAGCACGATGGTTCATACCATTCCCGCAATTGCGCCGATGTCGACCTTTCGGGCAGGATAGGCCTTTATTACCGGCTTGCGGCCCAGGCGCTGGTGCACCTGCGCGGCCCGCATGAAACGCTGGTTGCGGTGTTGGCCTCTTTAGGCGACGGAATTCAGGAAATGATCGCGCTCCTGCGGAAAGTTTCGGGCGACTACTTTGATATCATGGGCAGGATTACGGAGGGCAGCCTGTTTCATTTACAAAAGGAAATTCAGGCGCATGCCGAGGAAAAAAAATATGCCGCCATGCTCGATGAGTTTTTAAAAGAGTTTGCCGATTACAAACGCGCGCCCGACCCCAACAAACGGCTCTCGCTTATTGTAAAGGCGGCCGAATTGGAAAAACTGAGCGATACCTTTACGTTTGATGTGGAAAGTTTATAGGTGTTTATGGTTGAGCGTTTCGCTCCTGATTTTGCTCCCTTAGGATTTTAAGCCTCGCTGTAAAACGACCTTCTTGCGCTGATTCCTTGGTTTTTATGGGTTGGGCGGCAAAGACCGTTGCGCTTGATATTTTCTTTACGGTATATTATACTATTTCTATAGATATACATTTATGTTAATCTAAAGAAATGCTATAATATGATCTATTCGGCATTCAGGCAGGCCCTAAAAGGATATCCGCTTATCAGTTGGCCGCTCATTAAAATGCTTACGCCCGGCGATTCGAACCTTAAAGTTCAACTGAGCCGCTGGAGGAAAAAAGGGAAACTCCTGCGCTTGACTAAGAATTTTGCGGTGTTGAATGAGGCCGACCGGGCTATTTTCCCTTCACGGCCCTTCCTGGCCTGCGAATTATATAAACCATCCTATATCAGCCTGGAATATGCCCTGTCGTTCTACGGTCTTATTCCTGCACGGGTAGCGGATGTAACCTGCATCACCACGAAAAAGACCATGACCATCATCAACACCTTCGGAACCTTTATATATCGGCATTGCAAAATCGAATGCTTTACCGGATTCACGGCGCAAAAAGACGAAGCAGGACTCCAATTTTATTTGGCCGAACCGGAAAAGGCGCTGGTTGATTTTATATACCTTAATCTGGAAAAGTTTTCAACGGGCGCGGTGCGCGACGTTCTGAAAAATTCATACCGTTTTCAGGGTTTTAAAGCAATTGACCGTAAAAAGCTCTTTATGTTCGGCGCCCATTTTAATAATGGCAAATTGCTGCGTATTTTGAAAGAGGTAAAACCATGATCGAGGTGATTCAAGAACATATCGCCGTGGCAAAAAGCTCGGAAGAAAAAGTAAAGCGCTGCCGGGAATTCCTGCAGGTTTTAATGCTTAAGATCATGTTTGACAAAGAGTATCTTTCCCTCCTTGCCTTTACGGGCGGAACGGCGCTGCGGATCCTGCACGGCATGAAGCGCTACAGCGAGGCCATGGACTTTTCTCTTGTAAATAAAAAAGGGTACGATTTCACCGAAATCAGAAATGGGTTGGTTGAGGAATTAAAAAAGAGCAATTTGAAAGCCGAGGCGACCAGGACCAGAACGGCGGGCGCCGTCCATAGTTGCTTTATTAAATTCCCGAACCTGATCGGACTTTTGGGAATTGCCGGTTTCACCCGGCCAAACCTGCTGGTTAAAATAGAAATCGACTCCCATCCGCCGTCCGGCGGGACGGTGGTTGTGGCTCCGGTAACGGAGCGGTTCGTAATCGCCGTTAACACCTTCGACCTTCCTTCGCTTTTTTCGACCAAGCTGCATGCGTGCCTTTTTCGGAAATACACTAAAGGCAGGGACTATTATGATCTGGTCTGGTATCTCGGGAAAAGGGTAGTGCCGAATTTTAAATTATTAAATAATGCAATCCGGCAAACGGAAAAAAAAGAATACAATCTCGACGAAGCCAATTACAAACAGTTTATCGCCCAAAAGGTCGCGCAACTCGATTTCAAAAAAGTCCGCGAGGATGTCGAGCGGTTTCTGGAGGACAAAAACGAATTAAAACTTTTGGACCGTGATATGATTTTGGGCATGCTCAATTGACATGCCCGAAACGTGCTCCGTTTCTGAGTACCGTCTTCAGGTCTTTTTGCAGCTATCGGGCTTGAGTTAGATTCGAGTCCAAAATTATCCGCCGCTTGCAACCGCTTGCGGTAATTGCATCATTCTGCCGGGATAAATGGACACGGCTACGGAATCGGCAGGAATCCTTATAACTGTACTTGAGTCAACAGTACTTGAGTCCAGTGGATATGAGGTCCATTTTACCGCTAATGAGTCGCCGAACAATAAAGAAAACCGATCTACTACCTGCATAGTGTAGCGTGACGGCGGGAGCGCACCCATCAGAAATTCCCCATATGGGTCGGTCATGGCATGGAAGGGCGTTCCTTTAACGTAAATATATGAAAAAGCCAGCGTATCGTTTTTAGTGTTGGTCAAAAAACCATGCAAATAGCCCGGTTCCTTGAGGGTATCGATGGTGTCCGCCCAGGTTGTATCAGATTTACAAGGGAAACCCTTAAAAATACCGGCGGTTGTATCTCCCCAGGAAAAAATAATAAGATTATAAATTCCCGGCGGAACGGAGGAGAACGCGAATTTGCCGTTTGAATCTGCTATGGCAGAGTCGGCAAATAAGCTGGAATCCGCGCGCGGATTTATGGGATTCCAATCACTTGAGTAAAGCAGCGCTTTGCCCAGCGGCTTTATAGTCCCCTGGATATGGCCGGCAAAAGCGCAGGCCACGGCGCTGTTGTTTCCCGTGCCGGAACTGGTGCCGCTGACTGCCGTAGGCGAAAGCGAACAAGAGCACAACGCACACAGAAGCAACGACGCAATCTGCGGGATAATAAGGTATCGTTTCATACGGTCACGTCCTTTTTGCCCGGTTCCGGAGCGATGCGAACCTGCCGGCCCTTTTTGGCTGGCTTCGGGGGTAAAGACAGCGGAAAAGCCTGAACATTGATCTGGTAAACCCGGTCGGCCACGGGCACGGCATTGGCGATTTCCGCGATTTTGTTGTTAGCGTCAATGAGCACCTGTTGGATCGCGCCAAACGCTTCCGACGAAATACCCACGGTCTGGGTGCCGACATATCGATGGCCGCGGTCAAAGCGGTCCAGCGCCTCCTGGGCCAGGCGCATGGTTTCTTTCTGGAAATTGGCGATGGCGAATGATTGAGTATCTTCGCCGGACGTTATGGCAGGGGCGGTCAATTCGTAGTTGCCGTTTTTATTTTTAACGATAAAGTGGAGCGCTTCCAGAAGCTCTATGGATTTACGCGCCTGGGCCGGCGTAACCGGAGGCGTAATTTTCGCGGCGAGCGCTTTAAAATCCCCGGTAAACCCATGCATATCGATAAGCGCACGCACCACCGAATGATACCATTCGGAGTAATAGGCATATTGGTCCCTTGCAATAAGGCGCACCTCTTTCATTTTTACCAGGGAGCAAAGCTCCTCGTAATAGCGGTTGCGCTCCGAAACCGTATGCGCCTGGTTGAAAAACACGAGCGCTTCGAAGTACTGGGTTTCCATCTTGGAATGCCTGAGAATTTCGGATATTTTGTTGGCGGTTATTTTGGAAAGCCCGATTCTGCCTTTGATAACCAGGCAGAGCCAGGAGGTCGAATTTATTCCCATTTTTTGCGCAAACCAGCGGTTAGACGCGGGAAGCCCTTCTGCTTTGCGGCGCTCCACCACATCGCTCAGATACGCGCGGTAATCGCTATATTCTACGACCGGTTTCATAATGGTTAAAATATATCAGTGTCGATCTTTTATTTTCTCACGCCGCAGTTGTTCCTTCCGGCCGGAAGGAACAAGCCGCGGATGAGTGCGCTCAGCGATAGCGCAATGAATTTACTTTTGCAATAAACGAAACATTTTCTCCTTTGACCTGAATCAGCATAGGTCCGGAATACTTGACATGAGCGGGCAAGCTTTGACTACCGGCGCTGAAAAAGCGATTATTCGCTATTGTAGCAATTGCCTGTCCGTTAAGCCTGAAAGCCTTGATGGTAAGACGCTGGCTTGCCGGCAAGTTTATTAAAAGATTGTTGCCGGAAATACGCACGTTTGCCGCTGCAATGTTCGATGAAATTAAAGGCATTGAAACGGCGGCTGGACTTTGCGTAGAAAGGGACTTGAGCGCGGCATTGTGCTGTGCCACGCCGGCCGCATAGGCAACGGCGTTGAATTCGGCGATAGTAATATCGGTGGTATCGGTCTGCCCATCGGTCAAACATGCCCAGTTATAAAAACCCAAATTATTCATTTTCCCGCCTTTTTTTGCCCACAGCGGGACATCATAAGAACATTGCCCTCCTAAAGGGGAAGACCTTTTTTTTGCGTAACCAACAACAATAGAATCTAAGGGGGATTTTTGTTTATAAATAGGAACATTCGTAAATAAATAATGACCGTTGGCATCGGTGACGGCAATGCCAGAATAGAGAACCGTTAATGTCGGCGCATTTCCAAGACCGCGGTATGTTGATGTGTCATAAATTTGTGTTTCCACGTTATAGCCGATAATTTTTGTATCATGATAGTCGTTCGCATCAAAATAGCTGATCGTATCTAAAACATACGGCAATGATTGCCTGAAAACTACAACGGTGCAACCAGGAACAGCCTGCATCACGGCAGGCGTACCCATGGCCGAATCCGCAGGCTTGATGACTTCATATACAGTTCCCACGATGTTTGCCTTGCCCGTAGGCACAGGAGGCGGTGGCGGAGCGGTGGCTAAGGTCAAATCCAGCGTATCAATTATCCGGGTCGTATCGAATTGGTTTCCGGCCCCACTGCCCGCACCACCGATACATATATAATCCAACGCATAACCAAGACCGGACTTTTGTGCTTTGATGTGCCAACTCTGGTTATCATAAAAATTACTGAAAGAGTAATGTCCATTGGCGTCGGTCACGGTCGTTTGGGGCAGGTATTTCGCAGGAAGCGGATCTATCACCGGCCAGGCCGTCGGCGTAACGACAACGGTGCATTGCGGCACCGGAATGTTTCCAGCGTAAACAGTCCCTTGTACTGTGTTATAGTCGCCGAATGTGGATATAATGGCAGAGGAGTAGGTTGAAAAAGCCAAAAGCATCACGCCTGAAAACAGGCCTGTTGTTAAAATGCGCGAAAATGGGGTATGCATAGTTTCCTCCAGAAAAGGTTTTTGCCAGTGATTAATGTTTTTTGAAAAGCTATCAAATCGTTATCGCTGAGCTAAAAGGACCTCCGGACATTAATTGGTTTTATTTCCTCCTCTTGTTTAACGGTAACGATTCGATTGTTGTTCGCTGATAAATTATACTGCTAACGTAATAAGCACTTATTATTTAATATAGCCTATTTTTGTTTAATATTCACTTATTAGTTTGCAATGTATTAATTTATCGCTTATTACAATAAGCGTTATTAGCGGACTTGGTGAGCAAAAACATTCGGGTAGCAATGTCCGGATTGGGGGAAAGCAGCTAAGAAGTTGGCCGGTAGCATAAAATCTACTCGAAACGAGCCGCTTAAGATTTGCAAAGATCTATTTAATTACCGCCACTTGCTCTTTTGTAACAAAATCCCCGGCCTTAAATTCCCGGATATAAACGTTACGGGCCAAAGGCGCAACGGGCAATTTTAAAGTGTAATTGCCCGGCTGCTGAAAATTATTTACAAAAGAACATACTGTCCTGCCTTGCAAATCATAGTATTTAAGGCTTACAAACGCCGGTGTTGGCAGGGCATAATTAATCGTTCCCGCCGTTTCTTTACAACTGAAGTATTTAATCCCGGAAACCGGCGGCAACGCCGCCGTCGCGCCGGTCTTGCGGAAATTCATGACCACGCTTTTCCCGGCGTCCAGCCCTCCGGGAAGAACAAATGACAAATTGGCTGTGGAGGTCTGCGCGTTCCAAACCGCGCCCGCGCCCGTCAAAGCCAGCGACACGGTTACTTGAACCGTTACCGCAGTGTTAAGCGGATTAGACGCCGCAACGGAGAGAGAATCTTTGGATTCACGGGTGAGAACAATACACGGCTGGTCGACGCCGACATGCAGGGAATCGGCCGCTCCCGCGCTTCCCGCCGTATAAAAAACATACCCGCTTACCCCAAGGCTGTCGTCGCGGACGGCCTGGACCGAAGATGTATTGGATAGTATCCGGCATCGTCGCATGTTCTTGACGTATGCGTCCAGGCCGTCGGCGGTAACTCCCGGGACTACGGCATAGGCATAGGACGCGCCCGACGGCGTTGTACCGTGATTAAACCAAAGGCCAAAAACCGTGTCAAGGACGGGTGATGCCGAACCGGATTCATTAATGTTGCGCCAGGAGCTTGTGCGCGTACCGGATTGCACGATCATGCTGTCGCCCGTATTCAAGGGAAAATATCCGATGCTGTCGTGATGAATCCACGCGACCTTGCTCAAATGGGAGGTCCCGGCGGCAAGCGACGACCGTAATCCGTTTGCCGAAACGGTCACCGGCCCCTTTTGCAGGCACTGGTTTACCGATGTGTAAACGGGCAATCCCGGCGCGCCCGTGATTCCGGCGCCTAAGGCCGCGATTTCCTTGTCAAAAAAGAAGAGCGCCTTGCGGCCCGCGACATTGTCGCGCGCATAGTCGAAACCGGTTACGCCGTAGGTCCCATCGGAGACGCCGCCCACGAAATCGGTAGCGCCTTTTACATACGCAAGCGACAGGGGCGGCGGGGTGATGTCATGCCGGCAGGTGACGCCGGGCAGGAGCGTCCAATCCCAGACCGGAAAGATATTTAAATATTCGGCGCCGCTCCGGTAGAAAAACGTGACCCCGTCGCCAAGGTAGTAACTGCTGTCGCCCTCGCCGTTGATGCGTTCCGCGCCCGTCGTCCGCTTCGATGACATCTTGACAGACGCCATATAGCCGGGGCGCTGGTGCGTCATGTAATCGGAGCACCAGAAATGCCGGTTGCCGGCAAGGGAGACCGCCGTGGCCGAAGGCCAGGCGTTGAGGCGGTTCAGGAATGCCGTGAACTCCTGCGTCCGGGCACTCGTCGCCAGCGACATATTATCGCAGATCGTGACAAACGCCCCTTTTTGGTTGGCGGTGTTCGGGCGCGTGACGCCCCGGCCTACGGTGCTTTCGTCAATGGTCGTGCCGCGCATCATCCATTGCTGTCCGTCAAGAATAGAACCCGACAGGACGTCGAGTATGTTCTGGGGAAACGCGAACTGCGTTGCGCGGCAGAGCCGGGCGATATCGGTGTTGTCGGACGAAAAGTTAAGGCCGTAGCCTCCGGAGTATAACTGCGGACCGTGCTGGTGAAAGCTCCAGTCCTGCTGAATGCCTTCCGACGGCTGGGTCGCGACTTGGATGGTGCTTGTGACAGCGCTCACTGCGTCGGTGATAAGAGAAACCGTGTCCATAATGCAGCCGCGCCAGATCGTTATCTTGGAGACCCATACCAAGTTCTCGCCCGTCATGGTCGCGTGTACCGCCCACGAACGCGCCAGGATAACATCGCCGCTGTAAAGCTGCGACGCGCTCAGCAGATTTTTCATGAGAATCATGGCCGGCCCAAGGGCGAGCTGCACGCCGATCTGATTAAACCACCAGTTGGGCGACTGCGGATCGAGCCTGATCCACGCATCGAAAGCGCGCAGAAAACCATCGCGCACCGAAACCGAGTCGTAAAGCGCGTGCGCTGGATTGCAATAGGCCTGCGCCATGGAAAACAGGCGCGAAACGTGGGTGCTGGGCGCCCATACCGCCCGGCCCGAGTCGGCGTAGTTGATGTCCGGCCAGGTACCATCGGTTTTAAGCGAACCGAGCCATTGCCTGATTGTCATTGCGGAAGCGCCGTTTCCCTGAAATTCGGTATACAAACGCGCGCTCAGTGTATCTATGTCCGCGGCCGCGACTATTGCGCACAGGATCAAAAGCACGAGGAAAATCTTATGCCCGGCAGTTCGAGATCGCAGGTTAACCATGATGGAACACCTTTTGAAAACGGATAGTTGGTAAAAGGGCCTTTTTCCATGCCTCACATTTTATTGTAACACCGCCGCCCGTTCTTTGGAGACAAAATCACCTGACGCCGACCGCATAACCGATGATACAGGTCGGCGTGTCTTCTTTATTTACAGTATAACCTGTTTGCCTGTAAAAACGGTCTTCGCGGTTGTGAAAACCTTTAAAATATAGAACCCCGAAATTCCGCCTGTCCTATTTCTACTCATGTCAAGACGCAGGTTATAAGAGCCACCGGGAAGCGGCCGGTCAAGCAGGGCGCCCACCTTTCTGCCGCGCAGGTCGTACAACACGACCGACAGGTTCGTGCCGTGCGCGACGGTACCGATGATCGTGCAGACGCCGGACTGAACATGCACGGCCAGCGCGTTGTCCGTCGCGAAAAATGCCGGCTTTGTCGATACGGTGGGGGGAGCTCCAATTGTAAACTTGAGCACGTCCCCGGCATTAGCGACAACCCGGCTTGCCAGGGTAACGGCAAACCGGTTTCCGGCAACCGCTCCGCTCGCCTGCACCGGCGCGTTGTTAAGCTTGACGGAATAGGATTGTCCCTGCAGATTGGCCGGCACATCCAGCAGCAGCTTCCGCAAAGACACCGAGCCGTACTTTACCTCGATATCGTTTTCCTGCCCCGCGTCCGATTGAAGCTGGACAATGCTTCCCCAGCCCTGGGCCCCGGAAAAAAACGAACGAAAATTGTCCTGATTCATTTTGGGCGCAAACCCCAGCGTTCCGGCGGGCCCGTCGTAAATTATCCCCGACATCGCCAGCAGAGCGCCCCACGAAGCCATGGCCCGGCCGTAATGCTCGCTGCACTCGACTTCGTTCCAGGGATTATGCCTGGCGCCGTTATACCGGTCATGAATGCCTCGAATAATGGCAAGCCCCTGGTCGAGCAGGCCCTCGTATATCATCCCGGTCGCGACTTGATATTCTATACCGGTCCAGACTTCGCCGCTGTAATTCATCGAGGCTTGACCACCCAGCGGCCAGGTGCAGATAATCAATCCGGCCTCCCCGCTGTTGGCATACGTGCGTCCATAGGCGATTCCGCCCGCGTCCGGCGCCCAGTTGTAATTGTAAATGGATTGGAAGGCCTTATCCACGGAGTCTTTTGAATAGACATACCCAAGGTTAAGCTGGTCGGCCCAGGTCTGCCCGAAAAGCTGGTCCGCAAGGCTTCCGCTGCCGTACGAGCAATTTCCCCCGGCGACGATTTGGTCGAAATAATTGCTCTTGAACAGGTTCCGCTCGCTCCAGGCTTTTCCTATTGTAAACATTGTATGGTATCGCGCCGCGGAAACGTTGTCGTTGAGGGTCCGGGCCATCTCTTCGGCCGCCCGCAGCGCCGCCAGGTAGAGCGACCCGACAAACGTATTGGCCCCGCCATAGGAACAATCGTACGTGTTCGGCTGGTCGTCGAGGATCACGCCGTTGGTGTCGGGATCGTGGGTAATTTCATAGTCCATGGCCTTTTTAACGTTCGTCCAGTTGGCCCGCAGGAACGAAGTGTCGGCCGACAGGAGATGCTCCCGGTATGTTTTAAGGACCGTGCCGCACTGCCCGTCCGCGGCATAAGCGCCGTTGGCGCGAAACCCGACCAGACCATTTGAATTATTCAAACCCACGGACGGATTCAAGTCCTGCATGTTCCGCACGCTGCGTTCTAATTCGGGAAAAACGTGCGCCATCGCCTGTGCGTAATTGTAAACGTGCGTGCAGGTGCCTTCACAGCATTTTACGCCCTCCCAGGCCCAGAACCTTCCGTTTTTCCACCATTGGCTGGTCTCGGTCGCCAGAATGGAAAGGGGCATGCCGATGCGCTGCACGAACCAGTATGGCAGCGATGTGTTAAAATACGTGTCCCGAAAAAGGTGCGTCTGGGCGCTCAGACGGTCGTAATTGGCGGCAAGGTACTTTGTCACATCCGTTGCGTTAGTAAACCAATTATCGTACATGAAGCGATCTGCCGTTACATACCAGGAGACAAGAAACGTCATGTCTTTTTTTTCTCCCGGATTAAGCGAGAAAGCCGTGTCGACGTCGTTTGTCGTCGACCCCTTGAGGCTTGTTGCGGACCGCATGAGCTGCAGAACAACCCGGCTGTCTTTTAACCATCCTGTCAAGGTTACCTTGACATTGGCCGACGATGTATTGACGACCGTAAAATGCATGACCGTCGCGGGCAGGGCCGATTCCTTGGCGTTGAGCGGTATGAAAGGCGAAAAAACTTCCAAGGTAACCTCCACGGGCGGTTTTGGCGTCGCGGTCGTTGCGTATTTTATGGTGGCGATCGGGTATTCGCCGATGAATTGGATGGCGTTAAAACCGCTTTGATCGAGGCGTATTGCAGGGGAAGCGCCCGTGGTGATTGAAAACCCCTGATCGATGGGGCTTGGCGGCCGCGTTGCCGCCGTCGCATACGCCCCCCCGCCGTAATCGGTAAATACCGCATTATCGAAAATCAGCCATTTTGCCAGCGTGCCGTCGCCGCGCACGTAAAGCTGTCCGGCGCAGATCCCGCCGCAGGGCATGCCGATGGTGGCAAGCTCGCTACCGGTGTAAATCTTTTGCGAGCCCTTGTCCTGAAGCGACTTGACCCAGGAAGGATCAAGATTTTTATTCACGGGAACCGATGCGGAAAAGGCGCTGGAGAAAAAGAGAAAAAAAAGAGATCCCGCCGGCAGCGATGATTTAAGGATGTGTTCCTGGAACATAGGCGCGCCTCTTGTTTTTTCCGCTTAAGTTTTCTTGAGGGGCCCTTTAATGATTATCGTAACACGGCCACCCGTTCTTTGGCGACAAAATCCCCGGCCCTAAAATCCCGGATATAGATATTCCTTGACAGGGGCGCCTTGATCGTATAGCGTCCCGCCTGTTGGTAATTATTTACGAATGAACATACCAACTTTCCGGACAAATCATAGTATTTAATGCTCACGAAACAGGGCTTGGAAAGGGAATAATTAATGGCGTTTGCGGTTGCATTAAAACTGAAAGATTTAACATCAAAGATCGGGGCCGTAACCGCGGTCTTAAAAGACATCAGGCCCGGCGCCAGGGGCTTTCGCGGCGCGCCGCCGCCGCCGATTGACGTGGCGGTATTGTTGGTGATGACCGCCAGATATTTTACCAGTTTCCCTAAATCATTGCGCATGTCCGTTAGCTGCGGCATGTTCGCGGCGGCGTCCTCGGCG
>JAQUMP010000005.1 GCA_028718065.1 Chitinivibrionales bacterium
CGGCCACCAGCGGCAGCGCGAACCGGCCGGTGTGCACGGCAAGCCACTCCTCGCAGGAATACACGCGCGCCGACTGGATCAGCTCGTTGGCAAGGATTTCGGCGGCGATGCGGTCGACCTGCTTGCGCGCCAGCGCGCCCCAGAAAAAATATTGGGTGCCGGTGGAGACCGAAAAACCTTCATTGAGTCCCGTTTGTAAAACGATGGCGGCGGCCTCGCGCGCCGTGCGGCCGATGTTGTCGGTAACGCCGGGCTTAAACATTACCTCCACCATCCAGTCAAAGGCGTTGTAAAACGATTGATTTAAGGTATAATCCTGGACAATCGGATCGCACAGGGGGCCGCTCGCCAGGGCGGCAAGGTTTTGATTACTGAGCGTTTGGGAAACGGCATAGAGCGCCACCGTGCGGATGGATGAAATCGTGCCGAAGCCCAGATTGGTGATAATGCGGTTACGGACTTTTTCGCCCTGGGCGTCGCGCTGCGCGGCTTTAATACCGACATAAATCCGTTCGGACATAGGCGCCTTATCCAATGGCTTGGGCGGACGAAAAGAAGGTTAAAAAGAAACAGAAAAATATATTATGGGAGGGTTGGGGAAGAAGGTACGAACGATTAAACCCAATAGATCTCTATAAGAAAACAAAACCCGCTGCCGGTCAATAATATATTAATTTAAAGCAAGCACTACCACCATAAGCATTAGATTGCAGAATATGGGTTTTTCTTTCTAAACGCTGATTGTTTTTTATGAAAACGATTGCTCCCCTTTTTGAACGCCCTGTAAAAATTTCCGATAAATTAGGTACTCATTATGCCAACTCTGCGAATAATGACCATAAAAAGATTTTCGGTCAATACTTAACGCCCATCGATGTTGCGGACTTCATGGCAGGTCTTGCTTCTGTAAAACTTCGTAAGCACGTTGATATTCTTGACCCCGGAATCGGCTCAGGCGTTTTATCATGCGCGCTTATTGAAAAATTAACCGGCGATCAAAAGCAAATTTCGTCAATAAAACTAATCGCTTATGAAACCGATTCACTATTACTATCAACGATTCAAAAATCCCTCGAATACCTGAAAAAATGGTTACTGAATAAAAGTGTTGAGTTTACCTATGATATTCGCCTCAAAGATTTTGTCCTGGAAAAGGCTTTTGTATTAAATGAAAATCCGTCACTTTTTGGTACGCATAATCCGGACCTTGATGATGAACTTTTTGATATTATAATTTCCAATCCTCCCTATTTTAAAATTTCAAAAGACGATCCCCGCGCCCGCGCTGCCGCCCGCGTTGTATATGGTCAACCGAATATCTATTCGTTGTTTATGGCGCTTTCGGCCCGTTTGTTAAAACCTCAGGGTGAGCTAATATTTATTACTCCACGCAGCTATGCTTCGGGCCCCTATTTTAGATCCTTTAGAGAATTCTTTTTTTCGGAAATTATTCCGCTTCAATTTCATTTGTTCGGATCCCGCACCGAAGCATTTGACCGCGATGCGATATTGCAGGAAAACATTATCCTTCATGCAAAACGGAACGGAAAAAATCACGACAATACCAAAGTCGTTCTTTCGTTCAGTAATGGTTCGCATGACCTTCAAACGCCTCAGCAACGGAAACTGCCTCTTAAGCGGATTGTTAATCTTTCAAGCGCCAATAAAGTAGTGTTCCTTCCTACGACGGAAAATGACGACCAAATTCTTTCTGTGGTTGATTCATGGCGTGGCAGCTTGCATAACTATGAAATGGAAATATCTACAGGCAAGGTTGTTCCCTTTAGAGCCATCGAATATCTTTCGTCATCCGGCGATATTTCAAACGGTGATGCCCCCTTAATCTGGATGAATAGTATTCGTAATTTTGATATTGTCTGGCCATTTGACAGGAAGAGCAAACCCCAATATATCCGCGTTTCCGATAATACCATGCCGTTGCTGAATACTATCGGCAATTATGTTTTGCTTCGCCGGTTCAGCGCGAAAGAAGAACACCGACGTTTAAATTCTTCTCCGCTTCTTAAGGATAAATTGCCATGCCGGTTCGTTGCCTTTGAAAACCATGTTAACTATATTTATCGTCCTCACGGAAAAATATCTAAACTTGAGGCCATAGGCATTTCCGCAATTCTAAACTCGGTTTACCTTGACACCTATTTTAGGGTTTCTAATGGAAATACCCAGGTCAGCGCCACCGAAATAAGAGATATGCCTTTGCCGGATATTTCAACCATCAAGAATCTTGGCGAAACTATTGATGCGGGCAAGACGATTGATGTTGATGAATATTTGACGGCGCATTCGAAGCTAGGAAGGAGTTGGTGATTGAAAAAAGTTAAAGAAGCGCAGCAAATCCTGGCCGACTTGGGAATGCCAAAGCTCCAGCAGAACGAAATTTCGGCCCTCACATTTCTTGCTCTTTGCAATATCAAAAAAAAGTCTCTATGGAGTGACGCTACTCGGCAAAGCATGACGGTAACGAAAGGCATAATGTTTTTTATCAGGGATAATTACCGCAGGGATTATGCGCCGAATACCCGTGAAACATTTCGCCGTCAGGTTTTGCATCAATTCGTTCAGGGCCGGATTGCCGATTACAATCCCGACGAACCGGAATTACCGACTAATAGTCCAAAGGCCCATTACGCTATAAGTGAAGCTGCATTAACGACCGTGCATTCTTACGGTCTGCCCGATTATAAAAAGCGGATTGCCGAATTTATAAAGCCTCAAGGTTCACTCGTGGAAATTTATGAAAAATCCCGCGAAACCCAAACCGTACCCGTTGTGCTTCCTACCGGAGAGAGTTTCAATCTTTCGCCGGGTAAGCATAACGAGCTTCAAGCATCAATAATAAAAGATTTTGCCTCTCGTTTTTTAAAAAGCCCCAAAGTCCTTTATTTTGGAGATACCGCAAAGAAAAATCTGGTGATCGACCAACCTTCTTTTGCTTTACTTAATGTAAACGTTTCCGACCATGACAAACTGCCGGATATAGTTCTTTTTGATTCTTCCAAAAACTGGCTATTTCTAATAGAGGCAGTTACCTCTCACGGCCCAATGAATCCCAAGCGCGTGTTTGAACTTCAGGAAATGTTTAAAGACAGCAATTACGGCAAGGTTTTCGTGTCCGCATTTCCCGACTTCGCAGAATTCAAGCAGCATTCCAAAGAAATATCATGGGAAACGGAGGTTTGGATTGCCGATTTCCCCGAGCATATGATCCATTACAACGGTGATAAATTCATTGGGCCAAGATAGTTTTCCCGCCTTACAACCCCTGCATGCGCAGCGAATCCTTGGCGGCGTTGACCGCGGCGGCGAGGTCGATGGAGGAAAGGGAGAGGGAATAGTCGAACTGCTTTTCCGGCGCTGAGATATTAATCGAAAACGCCACTTCCGTCTGCGGATATTTCCATTGGGCGTAAACCGACGCGGCGATCTTTTTATAATAGTCGTACGGGTGGTACCGAAAATTCCAGCGCTGGTCGGAGAGATAGGTATCGAACCGCTTAAAGGTTAAACGCGGGTCGAGCCCGGTGAAAGCCGGCTGGCGTTTGCCGTATTTTTTACGCAGCAGGTCGTAGATGTCGTTGACAAAAGTTAGTGTTTTATTGCGGATTTCCTGGTAGTATTGATCGACGCTTCGGTAAACGTTGTAATTAAAATCGAAATTTTTAAGGCTGTTAAAATCAAAGACCACCGTGGCCTGAAAAAACTTGTTGTCCCAGAAATAATAGGTGATCGTGGCGGCATAACCCGCGACCTTGCCCGTTGATTCGAACCGGCTCACCGCCAGGTTAGCGGGAAACTCATTGCCGGCGGGCAGCGGCTTCCAGGCCGTGGAGGCCGTGGCCGACTTTACCGCGTCCGGCGCCATGCCCCATTGGGCGTTGTTAAAACCGGTAATATCCGAGCCATAAGCGTAACCGGCCGCAAACGTTGACAGAAGAAAAATGAGCGTATAATAACGGCGGTCCATACGTTTCTTATTGTATCATTACCCGTCTCCGATTCGCAAGCCCCATCCACTCACGACATGTGCCCGATTATGGTGGCGCGTTTAATGGTAAAGGCGGCGCCGTTATCCGAACGCTTGGCCGAATTGGCCGGGTATTGATAGGGATAAACATAGGGAATACTGATGTTGAGGGCCGAACCGGCGGCTGCGCCGAATGCTTTAATCTTTAGCTGAATACTATAGCCGCTCGTGTTGTTGGAATCTCCCGGGTCAAGTTGATAGGTGCGGTTGAATCCGTTCGTATCGTATTGGGCCAAACGGAACAGCATATCCTTGATGCCGAAAAGCGTATCGTGCCCGGGGCGGTAAATATCCAAACGCAACTGAAAACCAACGTTAACGCGTCCCTCGCTGTAATAGGATGAATAGCAGACGATCCGCAGCGTATCGGCGATCATGGCGGCATGGTTGGGATAAAAAAAATTGCCCGGCAGCACGACCGAATCGGAACCCATAATGCCGCTGAACGCAAACGCCGGTTGGTAAATGTCAAGCGGGTTGGCCGAGTTGCAGTGAATGGTTGCAAGCGCGATGGCGCCGAAAACAAGCATGGCCGAAGCCACATACGAAAACTTTTTAATCTTGTTTAATTTCATAAGATTTTGGCGATGCCACGACCCGTACTTACTCTACATTCTAAATTAAAAGCACGCGTTTTTGTAAAATTTTGCTTTTTGCGGGATTGCAAAGCGAAAGCGGGCGGGTGGCCCGAAGCGCATAGCTTTGGGTTTATTGACGTGTTGCTGAATCTTTTGAATAGCCCTCCCGATCATTGTATTTTATAATTCACATATGCAAACCGTACAATTTGTCCCAAAAGTCCTGCAATGGGCCCGCGAACGCGCGGACCTTGCCATTGCCGATTTAGCTGGGAAAATGAAAATCTAGTCCGGATTCCGGATTTATTGAAACTGAAAGGATTGTATCACAAAATGTGATACCAGACCACGAAAACCGTTGGATGGGTAGACAATGACCAAAAACGCCTTAATTCTTTCCGATGGAATCCAGAATCGTATTTATTCAATCAGAGGCATCCAGGTAATGATTGATAGAGATTTAGCGGAATTATACCAGGTGGAAACAAAAGCTCTTAATCAGGCGGCAAAAAGAAATATTGACCGATTTCCCAATGGATTTATGTTTCAATTAACCTCAGGTGAGGTTGAATATTGGAAGTCACAATTTGTGACTTCCAATCGTGAAAAAATGGGGCTGAGGAAATTGCCATACGCGTTCACCGAACAAGGCGTCGCAATGCTTGCCGGAGTATTAAAGAGCGGGACTGCCGTAAAGACCAGCATTCAAATCATTGTTGCAGACAAAATATATATAGGACATTTTGACCCCGCGATTGGGATTTGCCGGATAATCAGGAAAAACGCCATGCCCAAGGGCCAAGATGCAAGCAGGTCGCGGTGCCAGGGTAAATAGATAGTTCACTCCGATTCTTCCGCCTCTTCCGCACCTTCATCGTCTTCAAACGGTTCGACATCATCTTCGGGAAACAACAGCGATAGCTCAGGAGGATCGGCGGCTTCTTTTTCGTCGAACATTTGATTGACTTCTTCTTCCGAACAGGGATCTGTTTCTCCGCCCGCAACAGGCTCGGCGGCGGTTTCCGCCTCCGCCGCAGCCGGGATTTGGTCCGGATCAAAAGGCCGGCCGCTGCAGACGGGGCCGTGGGCGCCGAAGGGAGAATTGTTTTCAAAATCATCGTCGGCGACGGATGCGAATTCAAAGGGTTGCACCGCGCAGCCGGCCTGCGGCAGGCAGGCGCCGCCGATGGCATTGCCGGTAATCAGCAGGTTGTTCGCGGCACTCTGCCGTAAATCAACGGCATTCACCGCTTGGCCGGGTCCCGCAAAAAGGTTGCGCCGGACAATGCTCGTGCTCCCGCCTTCAAGACGCACGGCAGCGCTTTCTCCCCAGTCAACAAAAGAGTTTTCCTCGATCATCAGGTTTTGCGCCGCGCAAACGCCCTCCGGGGATTTTGCCAGAACATACAGCGCCTCGCGGCGGCAGCGTACCAGGCAGTTATTGACGATGGTATGCGCTTTGCCGCGGGCGGCGATGCCGGTGGCGCAATCCAGAATGCGGTTATGAGCGACCTGGCTGCCGCGACCGGCCAGAATGGCGATGGCCGTGCCGGAGCAGGCGGTTATGATATTTCCATTTACGGAGGTATCGCCGTTCTTAACGACGATCCCATTGCGGCAACCGGCGATGGTATTGTACTCCACCAGCGTGCTGTTTTCATAGTCGGTGGAATCGAGGCTGCCGGCCAGGATGGCGTAATCGTAATTGACAAATGAGTTTTTACGGAAAACCTGGTCCTGGTTGGGCGCGCTTTGCTGCGGTTGGTCCGCGCCGGCCATGCGTCCCTCCGAGATCATCAGGCCGATCGAGGGATTTTCCACCGTGCCGTCCTTGCGAATCGCCGCGCCTGTTTTTTGCGACCGATCAAAAACACACTCCTCGACCACGTTGCAGCGCACGCCCGAACCGCCGAAGAAAAGCGCGCACGTGGTTTTGGCCTGCGTCCCGCAATTTAAAAAACGAAGCTCCTCAAAACGGTTGCGCCGGCAGCGGCCGATCACCGAAAGGGCGTTTAAAGGAGCATCCTGGAAAGCAAGGCCGGAAACGATCAGGTCCGAGCAATCGTAGAAAAACCAGGAGGCTTCGGCGATGATCGCGGCGTGCTTTTCCTGCGCGGCAATACGGATGGGGTGGCTTATGGATCCGCTGATTTCAAAACTTATATCGCCTTTGTAAACACCCGGCTTAAGGACTATTTTCTGGCCGGGATTTACGGAGAGGAGCGCACCATGAATTGAGTCGTAGGGGTTTTCATAGCTCCCGGGGATTCCGGTACTCGTTTTCTTTTGTTGGGGACTTACCCAGATTACTAATGGATCTTCGGTGTTAAACATAATTCTTCTAATTCTTTAAAATAAATTTGGAAGGGGCTGGCCGCCCCTTAAACCCGCCAGGGAAAATGCTTATTGTAGCTAAACCAAAGAAAGTATTTTCTTGTAAAGGAGACTTGCTTATCAAATTGGCATTATGGGATATGAGCGATCGTTGGTTCTTCTTTTAGGCTATAATAAGCATTTTCATTACGGGATATAAAGGGCGGAGCCCTTTCCAAATGTATTTAATAGTTTAAGTATTGGCGGCCAGCCCCTTCCTGCATATTCTTGACATATGGGTTAAAGTAAAATCCTAATCCCCGCATGAATAGTCGTCGTGCTCATGTCCCGCAGGAAAACATTCACGTTCCCGCTGCCCTTGGAAGTTTGGGCCCAGATATAACCCAAACCAAGAAACAGGGCCGCGCGCTCGCCCACATTATATTGCGCGTCGGCGATAAGTTTTACGATTAAACCTTGATAATACCCGTTCGAAGAGTCGCTTTTTAACGTCTGGCTGGAAGAGGAAGAATCGTAATTCTCTTTTGTAAAAACCATGGGATTATAGCCGATGGCGGCGGTAACAACCGGATGCACCAAAAGCACCGGCAAAGGATCCACCATCGCAAATGCGCAAACGGGAAACATGAGGTGTGATTCGTTTTTTAAAACACGGTATTGATTAGAGCCCGGGCTTATGGGCGATGTCTGGGAGCTGGTATTCCAGAGAAAATCGGCCGAAAGCCCCAGTCCGACGATGCGGTCGACCAGAATGCCGTACTGCGCGGAAAGGTCCCACGCCGGACGCCCGCCGCAATCCGCGGGCCAGCCAGGTCCGATCTGCACGCCGATGAGCCTCTCGGCGCTGCTGTTTCCTGCAAAAAAAATGCTCATAAGGAGCAAAGTTAAAAGAAGATAAATGTGTTTCATATTACCTCTTTTTCCAAGAAAGTTGAATTGAAGCATATAATCTATAATAAAAATAGTAGTTTATACGTAGTAACATTGTATTTTTTTAACCAAGGCCGTGCGCCAATAAAAATTATGCTTAAATATACGTTTTTTGGTTTATCCGTTTTAGCGGCCCTTTTCTGCGGGTGTTACACGCAATTCGGCACGCTTGACGACACAATACCGCGCACGCCCGGCGACAGTGTGGCTGCAATTAACGCCGCGAGCAATCCTTCGCCGGTCTATGAAAATCCCGAACATGAGCGCTGTTATTGGACTACCGATTGGCTTGGACAACCGGAATTACGCTGCTATACGAGTTATTATTCCGACGATTGGGACTCTTTTTATAATCATCCCTGGTGGTACGGCCCGCAGGGCTTCGGCGGCCACTGTCGCAATTGCGGGAATAATTACCCGGGCTCATATAATTATTCGCGCTATTCCCATCCTTCCGAGTTGCAACCGCGGGCCGACACCATGACCCAGATCCGGCGCGCCCGCGGCGGCGTTTATCCGGAACTGCACCCCATGCTTTCGGGCGGCGGCAGCGCCCCCGCCTCCGGCGGAGCGGCCGCGGCTAAAGCAACGGCCGCATCTTCGTCGCCGTCGCCCGCCAATGTCCAGGTGCGGCGCGCGCGCACACCCGATTTTGCTCCCGCGCCGTCAAGCCCGCCGCCGCAAGACGCGCCCCTGCCTAAAGCCGCCGAATCGCCCGCGCCGCAAGCCCCGGAAGCCGCGCCGCCCGCGCCCGTGTATAGTCCCGCAAGTCAAGATACCGGTTCCGCACCCGCGCCCGTTCAGATCCGGCGCAGCCCACGGAGCAGGTAAATGGGCGTCTATAAAAACTTCTTTCGATCGATTTGCTTTTTGGTTTTGGCGGCGCTGGGTGTTACAATTTGTAAAGCCAACACGATCGAGATCCAAAGCCCGCTCATTCAAAACGTGGGCGCGGGGGCGCGCGCCTTTGCCATGGCCAATAATTACGTGGCGCTTGCCAACGATGTTTCGGCCACCTATTATAATCCGGCCGGGCTGGCCTTTACTCCGGTGCGCGAGCTGCAATTTTCTTTGGCGCTGCTTAAGCAGGCCGCCACGACCACCTTTGTGGATTCACCCACGAGCGTGGTGCGCCAGCGGGTGGCGGTGGGCAATACCGGCTACCTGTTTTCCATTCCCACCACGCGCGGGGGCCTTACGCTGGCGTTTACTTATCAGAATCCGGTCCTCTTCGACGACAATAGTGCCTTTGCCGACACCTATACCGACATTAAAAACCGCTCCGTTACCACGTCCTACGATTATTACTCCTATGGCGGACTTTCGCTTTGGAGCGGCGCGTTCGGCATTCAGCTTGCGCCGGGGTTCGGCGTCGGGCTTACGGCTTCGCTTGTTACCGGCTCGCAATTTACGCATATCGCCCTGGACGAAGATACGCTGAATGCGCCCGTGAATCCGGCTAATACTATTAATAATCACTACCGCACCACGATCCAGGACCGCTATCTGGGTTTTGAATTGCGGGGAGGATTTTTATATAAAATCGCGGAACGTTTGAACGTGGGCGGCCGTTTTGTCGTACCGCACAAAATTTCGTTTACGGAAACGACCGACGAAACCTATCCGCTTTTGCCGCCCTCCGCGGCCGTATCGTTTAAGAACGACGGCACGCTCGAATCGTCGCTGAATGCGGCCATAGGAATCTCGACGGTACTGCCCTATGCGGTCGTGGATGCCGAAATTTCCGCCCGTGCGCCGCAACCCCAGGCCTCGCTGAGCAGCGACGCGGCCTTTTGGAAAGAGGGCGCCGGCGTCGGCCTGGAAATTCCCCTGTTTTTAAAAAAACTGATGCTGCGCACCGGCTATAGCTGGAACGAATTCGATGCGGCGCCCTTTATCGCGCATCGGAGCAGCGGCGACAACCTTGTTTCGGAAGCCGCCGCGCCTTTAGGCGTCGCGCACAATCCGCAGCAACTATGCGCCGGCATCGCCTTTTTAACGGCGAGCAATATCGCCTTTGAAGGCTCCTATGGGTTTACATTCTGGGAAATAAGCTCCGGCGACGGCCTCAGCGAAAAACATTCCGCCCAGCGCATTCTGCTTTCCATTTCCACCCGCTTTTAACGTTTACGCAATGAAAAACGTATTGCTTTACACCGACGGCGCGTGCAGCGGCAATCCGGGCCCGGGCGGCTGGGGCGCTATTTTGGAGTTCGGCGCATGCGTAAAGGAGCTCTCCGGCGGTTTTGCGCACACCACCAACAACCGCATGGAACTCATGGCCGTGATTTGCGGACTAAGCTCGCTCAAGGAACCCTGCGCGGTCGAGGTGGTTACCGACAGCCGCTACGTGGCCGACGGCCTGAACAAGGGCTGGGCCAAATCGTGGCGGGCGCGCGGCTGGAAAAAGGCCGACAAAAAACCCGCGCTCAATGTTGATTTGTGGGAAAAGCTGCTGGCGCTGTGCGAAACGCACGCGGTACGCTGCACCTGGATCCGCGGCCACAACGAGCATCCCCAGAACGAGCGCTGCGACGAGCTGGCCGTTGCCGCCGCGCACCGGCCGCATTTGCCGGCGGATTGCCGCTGAAAACATGTTGGATTACTGCGGACCGGAGATTTGCAGGGCGAGATATTCTTTGGCATTACAAATGATAATGCCGGATTTTTTATAATCGTCTTTATTTCGGGTTACGAGATATTCAATGTTTTCTTCTAATGCCGAATAATATTGGATTGCATCTTCAAAATCCTTAAATCCCGACGATAAGGCCAATTCAATTGTTTTTTCGTTTATGGTGAGAACGCGTACCAGGGCTTTTAACCGTACTAAAACGTGCAAGGCAAATTTGGCCGATTCCTGTTTTCTGAGGATATAAAATAAATTCGCAAAAATGAGCGGAGAAACATACGCTTTGATTTTATTTTCTTCTACCAGGGTAAATAACCGTACGGCATCGGAATAATATTCACGTTCTTGAATAAGGTCCAAAATTATATCCGAATCAATAAATACTTTGTCCATTATTGGTATTTTTCGATTAAATATTCCGTATAATCTTTTTTAGAATTTAGGCCCTTGCCCTTTTTTGCGATACCGGCCAATCCGGAAACAATCGGCGTTAATTTGCTGAAAGTATCTTTGGTTTGATTTTTTGTTAAGGAATTAAAATAATTTTCCACTAATTTTGACAAACTGGAACCCCGGTGCAGGTGCGTATATCGTTTGGCCCTGCCGATGGCATGGGCGTTTAATTTTAAGGTCAATTTTGTGTCCATGGCTTTGCCTCCTTATACGTATAATATACTATATTTAATACGTATATTCAATCCCCGGATTGTTTCGCCGAAATAATAGCCGGACCAAGCGCCGGACAATTATATTTTTC
This sequence comes from Chitinivibrionales bacterium, assembly GCA_028718065.1. Taxonomy (GTDB): domain Bacteria; phylum Fibrobacterota; class Chitinivibrionia; order Chitinivibrionales; family FEN-1185; genus JAQUMP01. The sequence goes on from JAQUMP010000005.1 coordinate 11,277, forward strand.
TGCCTATTTTAGAAACAAGGCCGTGGTTTTTTATTGTTAAAGGCTTATATGCGCTTGAGTGCGATTTGGGTTTTAATCTGCTTTTTCGCCACGCTCGTTTTCGGGCTCCAGGTGGCCGACAGCGTTTCCTACGATGCGCTGGCGCTTACGTGCCCGCGCAAAACCGAGTGGGTGCAATGTTCACTGAGCATGGACTGCCGCGCCCTGTCCGTAGCGGAGTATTATGACTTTGCCGATAGCTGCAAAAAAATCTACCTGGAAATAAACTGGCCCTATTTCATAAAACTCCCCAAACTGCTGCAAGGGCCCGCTTATGATTCCTCGACGGCAACGCTCACGCTCACGGACAATACCGGCGCGGTCTGGACCAAGGATTACGTTTTTTATAATGTCGGCTTTACCCTGCCGGATTCCATTATCCGGCAATGGCAGGGCTCCGTGGAATTCCAAAATTTGTCCAGCCTGCCGCCCAAGTACAATGTCGCCATTAAAATTCTCGACGAGCGCGACGGCAAAGACATAACCTCCTCCAGCAAAATCAACATTTACGCCCCTCGCGCCGCCACCGGCGACCATTCCAAAAGAAATGCCATTAAGGGCTGCCGGCAACTTTTGGGCAACAGGCTTTTTGGGATATTGACAAAGGATATAAGCGAAAGCCTGCGCAGCGCTTATTCTCCGGGGGTTTACAAAATCGATATTTTTAACGACGGCTATTTTCCGCTCCGCAAAGACCTGATGATTAACCGCAATCAGTCGTTTTTATTACGGCTAAAAAAAATACCCAATCCTCATCACCCCGGCAAAACGTTGACCGATCGTTAGGAAATGCCCGCGTGCCGCACATTTATATTGATGCCGACGCCTGCCCGGTAAAACAGGAAACCTACCAGGTGGCCGAGCGTTACGGCCTGCCGGTCACCCTTGTGGCCAATTCCTGGATGCGCATCCCGGACAAAGATTGGCTCAAGCTTTTTGTGGTGGGGAATAACCCCGACGCCGCGGACGATTGGATCGTTGAAAATGTCAAGGAAGACGATATCGTGATTTCCGGGGACATTCTACTGGCGGACCGCTGCCTTAAAAAAGGGGCTCTGGTGCTCGGCACCACCGGCAGGGAATTTACCGCGGCGGCCATCGGCGATGCCGTGGCGACCAGGGAACTGCTGGCGGAGCTGCGCGCCGCCGGAAACATTACGGGCGGGCCGGCGAGCTTTCAAAAAAAAGACCGTTCACGATTTTTGCAGACCTTCGACCAAATGATCCAGCGAATCCGGCGCAAAACAACCTGTTAGTACGACTCTAATCTCCGACCCTTGTTTCAAAAAATCCCTGTGAAAAGAACCGTTTAAAAGTTTCGGTTTTGATTGACATGGCAAGATTTAAATTTAAAATCAGGCAAAAGACTAACCCTTCATGCGAGGTAATGGATGGCCGGAAAAGAACTAATCAGTTTCAATGGAATTCAGAGTCGTATTTATTCAATCAGAGGCCAGCAAGTGATGATTGATAGCGATCTGGCTGTGTTATACCGAATAGAAGCAAAAGTTCTCAATCAGGCGGTAAAGCGAAACCTCGAAAGATTTCCGGCGGAATTTATGTTTCAGCTGACAGCGAAGGAGCATGATTCTCTAAGGTCACAAATTGTGACCTTAGAGAAGGCCAAATCTTTAAGGTCACAATTTGTGACCTTAGATAATGGACGCGGTCAGCATCGTAAATATCTTCCATACGCATTCACCGAACAAGGCGTTGCCATGCTTTCTGCTGTTCTAAGAAGCGAAACGGCCGTCAAGGTAAGCTTAAAAATCATGCGGGCCTTTGTCGCCATGCGCAAATTTATTGCTACGAACGCTCAAATTTTTCACCGACTTGATACGGTGGAAAAGAAGCAAATCGAATACAAGGCTGATGCCGATACTAAATTTAATAAAATCTTTATGGCCATAGAAGCAAAAGAAATTGTCCCCAAACAGGGCATTTTTTATAACGGCCAGATTTTTGATGCCTACCGGTTTGTCTCCGATCTTTTCCGGTCGGCAAAGGAATCAATAATCATCATCGACAATTATATCGACGACACGGTCCTTACCCACCTTACCAAACGGCATGACAATGTAAAAGTCACTATTCTGACAAAGTCAATCTCCAAACATCTTGGGCTTGATATAAAGAAGTTCAACGAACAATATCCGGCGATTGAGATTAAAGAATTCAACAATGCCCATGATCGTTTTATCGTGATTGATAAAATCACCGTGTATCATTTCGGGGCTTCGCTCAAAGACCTGGGGAAAAAATGGTTTGCGTTCTCGAAGATGGATATAGGCGCAATGGAGATGCTGGGCCGATTGGATATGGATTAATGACGGAGCGGTGGGGAAGACGATAATCTAATATTAAACCTCCCGGAATTTTGGGATGAAAAATAAAACGATTATAATTTTTGCATTGCTATTATTGACTATGCTCTTTGCAGGATGCGAGAAAAACTCGCCGCCTGAACCGTGTCCGCTTTGCATGGATCTGGCATTTAAGATATTTATGGTCGATTCGACGGGAAATAAATTGAGCGGCTTCACGGTTAAATTTATTGATGCATAACAAACCATACAATTTCTTCCAAAAATCCTGCGGGAGGCCCCGCTTTCTCTATGACGCCACTACAAAAGTATAATGCCTTATTGGCTCAGAAGGTAATTAAGGAATTAAGCAATCGCAATATGCAAGGGTTTTACTATGAAACAAAAGAGGAGGCGTTAAAAAAAGCCCTTGAGATCGTACCGAAAGGCAGTGTAGTTTCGTGGGGAGGTTCATCAACGCTCTTAGAGATCGGCTTATTAGATTCCTTGAAAAATGGCGAGTATACTGTGTTAGACCCCAATGCCCCGCACGGCGGCGCCGAAAAAGCAAAAATAGCCCATCAGGCCTTAAATTCCGATTATTATTTGATGAGCGCGAATGCCATTTCGGCTTCCGGAGAGCTGGTGAATGTCGACGGCATCGGCAATAGAACGGCCGCGCTTATTTTTGGGCCTAAAAATGTAATCGTAATTGCCGGAATAAATAAGGTCGAACAAAATCTGGATTGCGCAATCCTCCGGGCAAAAACCAAAGCCGCCTCGCTTGTCACGCTTCGCTATAGTCAAGGTGAGATATCTTCTTTTGAGGATCTTTTAAATAAGGCACAGCTCAGCGGGAGTCAGCTTGTAATTACCACGATGTCTACCTTTAAAGACAGAATCAAAGTGATCCTCATTGGAGAATGCCTGGGGTTTTAAGGGCTTTTATGGCAGTTTATTGACACATTGCGAAGGTTAAAAAGTCAAGCCATGGCCTGGTCTTCTACTATATAACTGTTTACCAGATTTTGCCGATACTCCCTTCGTTTTGTTGAGGACCAATTATGACTTTCAAGCTTACGGCCTTTAGGAGGTTCGTAAGTTAAAGGCTCATCAACGGTCAATTGCCTAATTTCTGTATGGGAATAATTTTCCGTTAAAGGATCATGGCAAGGAGTTGCCATCTTCTGATATTGGGCTGACTTCACCAATAAAGAAATACTGCCGTCAGTTGGAAGCCCTTTTTCACGTAACCTGACGTCTTTTGAGGTTGAAAAGCGTTCCCAATTACAGGAAAAATCAGGAAACCGAAAAAAATTCAGTTCGATTTTTTCCGTGCCTTCGTTTATATCGGCTTTGCGATATCCGATGAAAAGCCGTTCGGTGGAAAGGTAATCGGCTGGTTTATATGGTGGACGATCAGAATTCTCAGCCATTGAGAATGTTGACTGCCTTTGCGAAATCAAGGCCGGTTATGTCTTCTGAAAGAAGAATTTTCTTCCCAACATTATCATTTATAAGCAAACCGGTCTCAAGATTATTATAAATTTCAATTAAGAGTGTTCGCTCGCCAGTATTGGTGTCGAAAGCCAGAAAAACGCCCTCTTCTTTGGTGGAAGCGATGCGGTCAGGAATCAAAGTATGTTTTTGAAAAAGATAACGGCAGATCTCGAATGCCTTGACCTTACTCGCCATGTTTGGCGGCATAATACCTTCGCCGGCCCAATGAGAGGGAAAAGAAAGTCTATTGAAAATTCTTGCTTCGATTTTTTCTAAAACACTTTCGTTTGTTGTAGAGACAAACCGCGATTCTATTCCTGATTCGTTTTCGCCTTTTACTTTAAACCCCAAAATCCCTATTGCAGGAGTATATGAAAATGCGAGGGAGGCCGTGTTCTTGTCTTTAAAAAGCCAATCGGTAAAACAATTTTCTCCGTTTACCAAAGTCTGTTTGACCTGATAGGAAATGGGAGTTAGCGTTGCCTGTGATCCATTATTTAAAAAGTCTGTAGTGACCATTATTGTTTCCTTATAAGACGCTGCTTAAGTTCAAGCGAATATTTGAAATTTGCAGTTAACCCTTCAGCCGCCTGCCTCATAGAATTTGCACCCGGATAGTCAAAGTTTATTCGCAAGAATCGGTCCGCCCCTGCATAATCATAATTAATATTCACTGAATAGTCTTTAAGGCTGAAAGTGTGCCTGATAGACTTTGATACTATCTTACCCTGTTCTTTGAGGTCCTTATATAAGCCGGCAATTTGCGGTTCAGGTTCTATTTCGTCAAGAGCAAAAGATTCGCCTGTTTCTAATTGAAAAACAAAATTAGATCCAGCCGCAAAAATGGGAGTATGCTCCAATTTGCTTTGAATGCCCATACTCAATTCGGCAATGTACTTCATATTTTCTTCTGTTAAGTCTTTAGGAATGAATATAAGCCGTCCATTATTAGGGTCGATAGAAACTTTGGGATAAGACATTCTAAAAGCGGAAGCTACACCCACTGAGGCAATTTCAATGTTACAGGTCTCAGGTATGTGGTCCGAAAAATATTTGCTCAACCAACGGGGTTGAATGATGGCAGGATTCCATGCTCCGATGGTAATAAAGTTCGATTGTTCAGGTAGGCTTTTGCTCATTATCTTTTATTATACAATTATTTTACTATGAATTAATTAAAAAATAGGTCTTGACCCACCTCCAGGCAACATTTTCCAAGGTTATGGGCCTCTATGCCAAGCGTGAGAAACTCTAATCGTGTCTGTACCTTTGCTCTTTCCTTCCGCATATTGTAATATATAGTCATACCACCTCTTAGCTTTTTGCCCATTTTGAGAATTATAAAGCCCGATTTTAATGAACAAGAAATATTTATCCGAGCGCGATATTTGCACCAAATACATCACGCCTGCGCTTGAAAAAGCCGGCTGGGACATAGAAAAGCAAATCCGCGAAGAGGTTTCTTTTACCGACGGCCGCATTTATGTGCGCGGGCATTTAACCGCGCGCGGCAGGAAAAAACGCGCCGATTATATCCTTTATATCAAGCCCAATATTCCTATCGCAATTATCGAAGCAAAGGACAATAATCACGCCATCGGCGCCGGCATGCAGCAGGCGCTTGACTATGCGCACACTTTGGATATTCCCTGCGTTTTCAGCAGCAACGGCAATGGATTTGTTTTCCACGACCGAAGCGTTAAAAGCAATATCGAAACGCAAATCGGTCTGGATAATTTTCCTTCTCCGGAAACACTTTGGAAAAAATACAAGCAGTATAAAGGTATTCAAACGAACGAGCAGGAGCGTATCTCGCTGCAAGATTACTATTTTGACGGCAGCGGCCGATCGCCCCGCTATTACCAACAGATTGCCATAAACCGCACGGTTGAGGCGATCTCACGGGGCCAAAATAGAATCCTGCTGGTCATGGCCACCGGCACGGGCAAAACCTACACCGCATTTCAGATTATTTATCGGCTCTGGAAAGCGGGTGTTAAAAAGCGCATTCTTTTTCTTTCCGACCGAATAAACCTTATCGACCAGACCCGCCGGGGTGATTTCCGTTATTTTAAAGACAAAATGACGGTCATCAAGAAAAAGGTCATAGAGTCCGACGGCAAAGAGGTGCTTGTCGGTACGGCCAAACGAGGCATCGATTCCTCCGATAAAGCCTACGAAATTTATCTTGCCCTTTATCAAGGGCTCACTAATCCGCAGGATGTCCGCGACGCTTTTAAAGATTTCAGCAAGGATTTTTTTGACCTTGTGGTCATTGACGAGTGCCACCGGGGCAGCGCGGCGGATGATAGCATCTGGCGCGAGATCCTGAATTATTTCAAAAACGCAACCCATATCGGCCTTACCGCCACGCCCAAGGAAACCGATGAGGTTTCCAATATTGAATATTTCGGTAATCCCCTGTATACCTATTCTCTTAAAAACGGCATTAACGATGGTTTTCTTGCGCCGTACCGCGTGTTGCGAATAGGCCTTGATATCGACCTGGAAGGCTGGCGGCCGCCCGCGGGCTTTTTGGATAAAAATAAAAACCCGGTCGAAGACCGGATTTATAATCGTTCGGATTTCGACCGGCTGCTGGTTGTGGAAGAGCGGCGCAAATTAGTCGCCAAAAAAATAACGGAATTTTTGCAAGGTACGGACCCTTATTCCAAAACCATTGCCTTCTGCGTTGATATCGAGCATGCCGAAGGCATGCGCCGGGAACTTATAAATGCCAATACGGAGCTTTATCAGGAAAACGAAAAGTATATAATGCAGATTACCGGCGATAACGAAGAAGGCAAGCGGGAGCTTGATAATTTTATTAATCCCGACGAGCGCTACCCGGTCATTGCGACAACATCAAAGCTCATGACAACCGGCGTGGACGCGCAGACCTGCAAGGTGATCGTGCTTGACAGCAATATAAGGTCAATGACCGAATTCAAACAGATTATCGGCCGGGGCTCCAGGATAAACGAAGAATATGGCAAACGCTATTTTACCATCCTCGATTTTCGTAATGTAACCGACCTCTTTGCCGATCCGGCCTTTGACGGCGAGCCGGTACGCATAAAACCGGTTTCCCAGGGTGAGGACATAAGCAATACGGAAAAAGAGGAAGAAACGGATATAACTCCAATTGTCGAAGGAGAAGGGGAAGAACAAACAATTATTGATATTGTTCCGCCGCCGTATCCGTTACCCCCAATGCCGCCGACTATGGGCGTAAAGCTGCCGCCCCGCGAAAAAATATACGTGAATGGTATCGATGTTTCGATTCTTAATTCACGGGAGATGTATTTCGATTCCCAAGGCAGACCAATTACTCTTAGTTTAAAAGACTATACAAAACAGCAAATTTTAAAAGAATTCCGCAGCCTTGATGATTTCCTTAAAAAATGGGATGCTACTGCCCGCAAGGAAGCGCTTATTGCCGAACTGGAAGAACACGGCGTGTTAGTCGCCGATTTAATAAAAGCGGTGGACCGGCAGTGCGACTTGTTCGATATTATCTGCCATGTTGCCTTCGACCAACCGCCCCTTACCAGAAAAGAGCGGGCGGATAATGTAAAAAAAAGAAATTACTTTGGCAAATACGGCGAACAGGCGCGCAGAGTGCTTAATGCGCTGCTCGACAAATACTCCGACGAAGGCATTACGAATATAGAAAATATCGAAGTGCTTAGAGTAAAACCTTTGACGGATTTCGGTTCGGCAATGGAGATCATCGGAACTTTTGGCGGTAAGAAAAAATATATGGAAGCAATTAAAGAGCTTGAACATCACCTTTACACGGCGGCATAAGCAATGAGCAATATAGCGGGCGTTATCAGCAGCATCCGCACCATTATGTGGCAGGACATCGGCCTCAACGGCGACGCCCAGCGCATCGAGCAACTCGGTTGGATGCTTTTTTTAAAAATATTCAGCGACAAAGATAAAGAACTTGAGCTGATGAATGACAAATACAAATCGCCGATCCCGGATAAATTTCATTGGGTAAAAGAAAAAGGAAATTGGGCCGGCGACGACGAAGGCATGACCGGCGAAGAACTGCTTGAATTTGTCGACCGCAAGCTGTTTCCCGCCATGCGGAAAATCGACGTGAGCACCGCCAACCAGCGGGCGCTTATTGTCCGAGATGTATTCGAGGGCAATAACAACTACATGAAAAGCGGAACAAATATCCGCAAAGTTTTGAACAAACTTAACGAAATCGACTTTAACATTGCCAAAGATCGCCATGCCTTCGGCGAACTCTACGAAAACATTTTAAAAGAACTGCAAAGCGCCGGTAAAAGCGGCGAATTCTATACGCCCCGCGCGATAACGCAATTTATTACCGACATAATAAACCCAAAAATCGGCGAGGTCATTTTAGACCCGGCCTGCGGCACCGGCGGGTTTTTAACCTGTACGGTCGAGCATCTTAAAAAGCAGGCTAACAGCGTTAAAGACCGCAAGGAGTTGCAGGAAAACGTAAAAGGATGGGAATACAAACCGCTTCCGTTTTTATTGGCAACTACCAACCTTATCCTGCACGATATCGAAGTCCCGAATATTACCTTTGCCGATGCTCTCAGCCGCGAATATACCGACTATAAAGAAAAAGACCGGGTAAATGTGATTTTAGCTAATCCGCCGTTCGGCGGCATTGTTGCCAACAGCTACGAAAACAATTTCCCTCAAACCTACCGCACCAAGGAAAGCGCCGACCTGTTTCTGATTCTTATGATTCATTTGCTTAAAGTCGGCGGCCGAGCCGGTATTGTTTTGCCCGACGGTTCGCTCACGGGCGAAGGGGTAAAGCAAAGAATTCGGCAGAGGTTGCTTGAGGAGTGCAATTTACATACGATAATACGGTTGCCGAATTCGGTATTCCAGCCGTATGCGACCGTTGCAACAAATCTGCTGTTCTTTGAAAAAGGTAAACCGACCAAAGAAATCTGGTACTATGAGCACCGTTTGCCCGAAGGCCAAAAATCGTATAGCAAAACAAAACTGATACGGCTCGAAGAATTGGACCCCATAAAAAAATGGTGGAAAAAACGGGAAGAGGGCGAGCAGTGCTGGAAAGTGAAAATCGAGACCATTGTTGAGCGGGGTTATGATTTGGATATAAAAAACCCTACTAAAAAAGATGATGAGGTGGAACATAGTAGCGCGGAATTGATGAAGATGTTGGAGGAGAGTTTTGGGAAAAGCGCCGGTTTGTTGAAAAAAATAAAAAGTGAATTGTTATGAGTTTGCAGACCAAAGAGCTTGGGAGTTTTTTAAAACGTTCTAGAAATCTTGTTAGCATTATTGATGACAAAGCCTATAAACTTGTCAGAATCAGACTGCATCACAAAGGTGTGGAATTAAGGAGCATTGTTAAAGGTAAAGATTTAGGGTCGAATAAAATGCATCAAGTCTCCGAAGGTCAGTTTATTCTATCTGGAATTGATGCGAGAAATGGTGCCTTTGGGATAATTCCAAAAGATTTGGATGGCGCAGTTGTTACCAATGATTTCTGGTGTTTTGATCTTGACGGCGCGGTGATTGACAAACGCTTTTTTCTTAAATTTACATCTACTAATTTATTCGACGATATATGTAGAAAGGCAAGTGACGGCACTACCAACAGAGTCCGGCTTCAGGCCAATAAATTTTTTAATTACCAAATCAATTTGCCTGCTATTGAAGAACAAAAAAAACTAACTCATAAATTTTCAAAAATAGAAGAAGGCAATAACGCACTCCTTATAGACCTCTCGCGCCAAGATTCCCTTGTCCAAAAACTCCGCCAGGCTTTTCTGCGCGAGGCCATGCAGGGCAAACTGGTTCCGCACGATCCGAACGACGAACCGGCAAGCGAACTGCTAAAAAAAATAAAAGCGGAAAAAGAAAAACTGATAAAAGAGGGAAAGTTAAGAAAAGAAAAACCGCTGCCGGAAATAAAAGCGGAGGAGGTTCCGTTTGCGATTCCGGAGAATTGGGTGTGGTGCAGGTTGGGGGAGATAATAGGATTAATATCAGGACAACATATTGAAACCGGCGATTATAATGATAAAAAATTTGGTTATCCCTATTTAACTGGACCATCTGATTTTGGAGAAAAGCATCCAAATCCAACAAAATGGACGACAAAGCCTAAAGTCTTTGCAAATATTGGTGATATTTTAATAACTGTTAAAGGTTCGGGAGTTGGCAAAACAAATATTTCAAATATCGAAAATGTTGTTATTAGCCGTCAATTGATGGCAATCCGACCAATCATAGTTTCTCGTGACTTTGTTTATTTCTTTTTAGAAAATTCGTTTGACCAGCTACAATCTGAAAAAAAAGGAACGGGAATACCAGGCATCGGTCGGGAAAATATTTTAGAAAAAATATTTTTTCTGCCACCTCTCGCAGCCCAGCGCCGCATCGTCGCCAAACTCAATTCCCTCATGTCCCTCTGCGATTCCCTCGCCCAAAGCATCGCCCAAAGCAAATCCCAAACCCAAATGCTCTTGCAGGCGGTCTTAAAAGAAAGCCTTTCTCCTAATAATGAATAAAGATTAGAGCAATTTAACCGATAAATTAAAAGTGAAAACTCTTAACCCAAAAAGGTATGGCATATAACCCTGGGTTTAATGTATTATTTGTACAGTTTCATGGATATCCCGCCTAATCATTATTTGAAAAAGAACACTGGAGGTTGTACTGCATGAGTCCTGCAACAGTACAGAACAATTCTAGTTCTCTTCAAACTCAGGAAGAAATTTTTACCTTCCTCCTGGAAGAAGCCCATACTCACGGATATATCTCGGGAATGACAGACACCCAGGAACAGCACCACCAAGCTGTTTCCAAAGAGCTCCATGTTCGGATCAAACCATTTATGAAAGCATATAAAGGCCTGTTGGCCGAAAAATTGGCAATTCAGGCGGACATCAGGGCGCAACTGGATACAACCAAGCGCACAATCGCGATTGTCGCAATTATGCAAGAATCGGATTATTTGACAAATCTTGACAAGATATACCAGTGGGAACGCGCCTTGGAAGACCTGCTTTTCCAGGTATTCCCATCAATATCGTCCTATTGTATAGATACCAGCG
>JAQUMP010000006.1 GCA_028718065.1 Chitinivibrionales bacterium
AAAGGTGCTGTATGCGATCGCTTGGGGGATGTTGCCTTTCTCGAACGCCTCAAGAATCTTGTTTACTGCCTTGCTGCCTGCGTTGTTGTTCGTTGACATAGTAAAAACCTTTCTTTAAAGTGAATGTTAATTAAAAAGATTGAGTTGTTTTGAATGGTCGGTAGTGTAAAAATCCGCGCAATGACTTCTGGGGTCAAGCTCGAACGGGCAATCGTCCTCCGAGTTCCAGAAGGTGCATTCTATGCCCTTGACGTACTTCTTGCAGTCATTGCACCATGCGATGGGTTTACTCTGCGGGAAAAGGTCTGTTCTTGTACTCATTGTATTCCTGCCTTTCTGTTTTAATTCTGGTTCCATCGGCTGTTTTCTCTCAATGAAATGCAATCGTTTTCGGTGATAAGGATATGATCGAGCAAAGGGATTTCCAGCATTTTCCCGATGCTTTGAAGGCGTTCGGTAATGTTCCAGTCCGCCTCGCTTGGGCGGGAACTGCCGCCGGGATGGTTATGGCTGATAATGAACGATGTCGCGGCCGCGCTTAAAAGGAAACGAAAAACGTTTGTCGGGTAAATCGCGCATTGATTGGTTGCGCCTTCGAGGGCTTCATATCCGATAATGTTGTTTCCTGTGTCAAGCGCAATGATGCACACATTTTCTATGGGCAAGGGTGAAAGGTACTGCTTGCAAAAGTCCGCCACGTCGTTACGGTTGATAATCCTGATTCTGTTCAGACGGGTCGTTTCTTTCACATACGAAAGCCGAAATTTTTGTACTGTGTAGGTTTTCGGCTTCGTCGTTTTCCGGTCGGTCGGGGAGTCTGTCTGCGTTGTATTCATTTTATAGACTTTCTTTTAGTGGTCGTTTGGTTTGTTACAGTGAAAGGATTATCTGAGCTTTTTCCATCTTAAAGTTTTCGTGCGTGTCAATTCTGCCGCAATGCATGCACTTCTCTTTTCCCTCGTAGAGTTCAACTGTCCATGAGTGAAAACATAGGGTTTTTTCCGTCTCGGTCGTCGGCTGTTCAAGTGTCTCGTTCATAGTTCTTTTCCTTTCTAAAGGGTTTATTAACTGGTCTCGCCTACGCGACACATCCCCCCCACGGGGGAACGCCCCCGTGGCCGAACGTTACCGCTGACGGAAGCGCAGCAAAGGAGGGCTCCTGTAGATTTTTGGGGGGACTGCCGGGGCCAAAGACCGGCGACATGGAGTGCGTGACAACCGACACGGAATGCGGACGGTCATCGCCGGCGGGGGAACCAAAACCCTGAAAGGGTGTGCCGAAGGACACAATCGCGCGGGATACCCTTGCGCGAACCGGCTTGCGCCGTATTTTGATTGATTCTCCCGTGGGGGGGTATAGCGGGATTTACAAGGGAATGAAAATGACCGGCTCCGGAATTTTTGAATTTTAAAAACAGGCATTAACAGCCAACAAGATTGTATGTTTAAAAAGCGGTAGCAAGGGACATCTCCTTACGTAGATTTAAGTGGTGTAATTACTTTAACAAAAGCCACATTTACACAAGGGAGGAGTCTGTGTCTCATCAAAGTAAAACGGTTAGATTTGACAAACAGGAGTTTCATCTTGGCATTGATACTCACAAAAGCAACTGGAAGGTAACTATCAGGACAAACGATTTGCATTTGAAAACATTCTCAATGAATCCTTCACCCAAGGAATTGTCTACCTATATGAACCGGAATTATCCAGGCGGTATCTACTATAGCGTTTACGAAGCGGGTTTTTGTGGATATTGGATTCACCGAGAACTGACTAGTTTGGGTTTTAAGAATATTGTTACAAATCCAGCAGATGTTCCTACGTCCAACAAGGAAAAAGACAGGAAAAGCGATGTAATAGACAGTGGCAAACTAAGCCGGGAACACGAGAAGCATTCATTGACAGGAATTTATGTGCCGACGCCGTCTCAAGAATCGCTGCGGTCATTATCACGGCTTTGGCAACAAAATACCAAGAAAAGTATTCAGGTCAAGTGTCGTATAAAGGGTTTTCTAAGCTTTACGGGAGTGAAAATACCCGGAAATATCGATGGGGCACACTGGCCGAAGAACTATTTGCGGATGTTAGCCAGACTTAGCTTTACAGAACAAGATAACAAATTCATATTGGAAAAGCACCTGGAAGACTTGGAAGATAATCGTCGAAGACGGTTGCTGCTCATACGGCGAATACGAGAGATATCCAAGGAGAACACGACTATTACGTTTTTACGAACGGTTCCTGGAATAGGACTGATTGTGGGGTTTATTCTGTATGCGGAGTTGCTGGACATACGGCGATTTAAGGGTTTGGATGATTTATTGTCCTATATTGGGTTGGTTCCTTCTGCCTCGTCAAGCGGGGGGAAAGAAACAATAAGGGGTATGACCCAGCGGCAAAACCGGCATTTACGATATATACTAATTGAATCCGCATGGGTAGCAGTTCGTAAGGACCCGGCTCTTACGGCTTGCTATAATGATTTGAGCAAAAGAATGTTGAAACAGCGTGTGATAATACGTATTGCGAAGAAGTTGACAAACAGGATTCGGTATGTATGGCTACACCAGAAACCATACGTGCCTGCGGTGGTGGAATAAAGTAACGAGCAGAAGGAAATACCTTACGAGAAGAATGCGCTGAATAATGCGAATTTATAGGTGTCGACCGTGTGGACGCGACTTGCAGCAGGATTTATTCTTGTCTGTTCTTAACAAGATTGCGGCGACACCATTTAAAACATAATACAAATTTGCGGCTCCGAAAATAATTCGGATGTCTGTTAATAACAGGTTGGATTCGGTCCTATTCGTGCAGCATTTGTTTCGTAAGGAAATGTTGACTTAAAGCCCTCTGAAAAAGAGGGGCAATCTTTTCATTCCCTTTTTTTGAAAAAGCAGTTGCTTTTTAACATAACAGTCGCTCGATGCAACTTTTGGCTGATTTATTTTAAGAGGTTCGGATAAGGGATAATGCAGATATCAGGACGGAGTAATCGTGGCAGAGCGAAACAAGCCAAAGGTAATTGATAGGGTAGTGCTGTCTGTCATATCCAGGGCGGTATACTTTTATTTTTGTTGTATTTGCAAAGTGCGGATATCCGGAATTGAGCATTTACACCGTGCAAAAGAAAGTGGGTTTATGATCGTTGCCAATCATGGCAGTCATGCGGATGGGATTGTGCTCTGGTCCCTGGTCCTTCGCAATCTGAATATAAAAATGCGGTTTTTAGCCAAGCGCAAGCTTTGGCAGCACCCATTAATGGGGTTTTTAATCCGGGGGGCGAGATGCATTCCCGTGAATGAGGATGGGGGATTGGGAGTAAATGAAGGCAGAGAACTTTTAGCAAATCGAGAACGGTATATCGGTATTTTCCCGGCCGGGACAAGACAAAAGAACGCTCCATACAAAAAAGGTGCGGAAGTCCTCGCCAAAAAACTTGGGATTCCGATTATTCCCTGCCGCCTGCAGGGGTTTGATAAGGCATGGCCGAAAGGGAATATCATTCCGAGGCTTTTTCCTCTCTTTACCCTCTGCGAAGTTACATTTTTCGCGGCAACAGAAGATTTGAATTTGGCAATGGACCAAATTGTGCGGAGGCAGAACAAGGCTCTGGGTGGGGATCCCTGGCCGATGCGGTCCGAGGGGAATCCCGATTCATCGGGAGGGGAGCCGGAACCCCCCTATAAAAATGCCGGCCACGTAGTGCCCCAGGAATTGGACTGGAAAGCCCAAGGGCACGGCCACGCCTGAGCGAAATGAGATTCTTATCGAATGGAGCGTGCCGGCATACTTGAAATAATTCCTTATGCGCGGAAGTGCCGCCGGAATGGCACCACGAGCGACCTGTCCGCCGTAGCCTTTGGCGAAGGCTCGAAGCGAAGTGACTCGGGCCAGGGCAACGCCACGAAGCATGACCTTAGCCGGGTGCGGAAATGAGTTGCAATCATTTCGCGGCGATAAGAATAAAAAGCGAATGCGCTGCATATCTGTTTTGTAAAGCGGGCGTTACGGGGTGCGCCCCGTTAGAGAGGGGAGCGCAGGATCGCCGGCAGACCTGCGGCCTGCCGGAAGCCGGAGCGGGGGAGAACCTTCTCCCGACAAATGGTAATTTCGCAGGCACTGTCTGCGATTTTTATTAATCGTCCTAACTTTTTAATTTAACCCCAAAAATAGGGGGGTGCTAAAGCATGGCCGAACCTGTGATCGTCGATTGTAGAGCTTCCTACGAGGTCTTTTTGAACGGAAAGGCAGGAAAAAACCGAAATGTTGGTAAAACCAGCACCAAAACGGTAAATAATATTGTTTGACATAAGAGTAGAGATGAGCTTAATTTTAAAGGAGGCTGACCCGGATACGCGCCAAGATGCCCGAAGCACAGAATAAATCCTATCATGCTATAGAAATTGATCGTATAATTACTAAATGTAAATTTAATACCTTGCAGAATTGATAAGTTTCAAGAAGGGAGTTTATAGGAAAATCTTTTAACGTTATTCAATAACTTTTTTACTTTGTTCTGCCCCAAAAACTGACACTTTTTAAATAGCAGGAACGAGTAGAAACGTGCGTCCTATTAGTATGGGGACGCGCTTTCTTTCGTCTTTGCTATAGGTATGTCAGTACCTTGGGGCGGGACGTTTGATTGTCGCGTCCCTTTTTTATTTCCCGAAGGAGCACATCATGGAAAACAAAATCATCATAATCGACGATTCACCCGAAACGTTGCATCTTTTCAGGCTCATCCTGGACCAAGATGGATACACTAACGTACAAGGGTTTACCGACCCGCAAATCGCCCTTAATTATATTTTCGGCGGCTTAAAGCCTGATTTAATTATTACCGATTACCAAATGCACGGAATGAATGGCGTTGATTTGCTGGAAAAGATCGAAGGCGCCTTCGGAAACATAAAAGCAGTGGTCGTAACGTCTTCGCCAGGAAGAGTTAAATTCAAACAGAGAGAATATCCGATAGTAGAAAAAGGGGCCGGCATTGTGGATCGATTGTTGAAGTGTATCGATGAACTGACAGCCTGATTCCGTGCCGGCCCTTATATATCCGGACACTCTGGCAGTTTTTATTGCCTCTATGCGCCGCTCTTTTTAATTTTCGCACTTAACGCCTCGACAAAGGGAATGTATTCTACGTCCTTTGCCCGGATGTGACCCACCCACCACTCCTTTAAAAAATCAAGCGCCTTCTCTTTGACCTGATTTTGATTGCCTAATTTCAATTTAAAAAGCCATTCGGTTTTCTCGGCCATCGCATGATGTAACTTTTCATGTTCCTCAATCTCCGGAAATTCCGCAAGACGTATTATGCCTTCTTCATAGGCAAAATGCGTTTCGGTATAGGTCCTGAGGTCGCCCAGGGCCTCGGCAAATTTATCTTCCGTTCCATTGCCCTTTACACATTGATACATATCGTTTATAATGCCGATAATCTGTCGGTGCTGTTTGTCGATTTCATCAAATCGCACGCTGTATTCGTCACGCCATACGATGTAATCAGGCATTATAGTTTCCCGCTATAAAAAACTAAGGTTTAATTTGATTCAGCCAATCGTTGTTATAAAGCAACTTATTTTCTCTTAAAATCCGGGCTCTGTTTCCCTCAAGAATTCCTTTTTGATAATTGCGACGCTGTTTCAGCAACCAATAATAAAGGTTCTTGCCGAGACTCTTGCGAAAATCCCTTTTGCCCGATATTTTGCCGGCCTTTATAGCGGATTCCAGTATTTCCCTGATCGTCGATATTTTATTATTCCACTTAAGATCGAGTATCTTCCTGTCAAGTCCAAGAGCGGCTATCTTTTCAGCCTGCCACTCCGGGATTTTGCCTTTCCGATATTTTCCGGCAAAGAGCAAACGCCATTTCCCCAGATGTTTTTCATCTCTGTTTGCGCTATGGGGAGACGGAAGACGGCGGTTTTCTCCGATAAATGCCTTTACTTTTGCATACACGTTATTCCAATCAAACACTCTCTTATCGTTCAACAAGCCCGATTTTTCCAGAAGCTTGACTTTTTCCTTTTCCAGACCGCCTTTCCTGATAAGGACCCGCTGATTATTAACCCAGTTTTTCAACAAGTGTTCTTCCCGCGTGGCATTGCGGTCTTTGCTTAAAGGCCCGCCTTTGCGCTGCTGTAATTTAATGGCCCGGTTGAATACCTCCTGCCAGCTTTCAATTCTTCGGGGCCAGGAAATTTTGATGGCGGCCAGAAGTTTATATCTCCAGAGAGGCAGTCTGCCGTTTCGGAACGCGCTTTTTTGCGTATTGACCCAACTGCCGATTGCAAAGCCCTTCGGGTTTTCTTCTCTGAGATGCGGATAACGGCCGAATTGTTTTAAGAAAAGGCGCAACCGGAGATAGTTTTCCAGCCATTTTCGATGATACGTCCGTTGCAACAACCGTTTTAATTTGTGCCCTGAGAGTGTTGGAAAATTCTCAGGTGCGAAAACGGATTGATCGCTATCGCTATTCATCCGTGATAACCTTTATTGCCCAACAACGGGCTGTTTACAAAAAATACCGCTCATCCTCTTCTTCTTCCTTTTCTCCTTCGGCCACTTTATTTTTCAGCTCCGGGATTTCTAACGGCCGCCCGGCCGCTTCCGCCTCGACCTTAAGGCCGATATCGTCACGAGGAATGTAAGAAGCCTGGTTATTTGGAATGGCAACAATTTCAAGAGTGACCGGCGTGACATTGTATTCCGGAAGTTTCAGAAGCATGACCAGGTTGGGAAGGTTCATGATCTCGGAAGGAAGCACCACCCTCTCGTTAAGCGTCTGCTGGGAAGTCGTTTGCGAGGAGGTTCCCTTGATCCCGCCGCCGGATGATTCGGAGACATTGGTCTGGCGTATTTCCCTGTCGCCGATTTTCTTGCTGAGATAATCCGCAGTATAAGGATCGTTAGCGGCAAAAGTAAACGTCGTCGCGCATGAGTTTATTATGGTCTGGGAGATTTCCTTCCCATATATTTTGTCAATCTGCCCCATGTCCTGCAGGGCGATCCAAACGCTCATGCCCTTGCTCCGGCCGTTGGTGAGCATGACCGGGATCGTCGGCAGATTATTGAGCGTGCCGAACTCATCGATAAAAAAGAAAAAGCGTCTCTGCCGGTCGTCGGGAAGGGACAAGACCCGCTTTCCCGCCAGTTCGATCAACAGCGACAGGACCGGTCGTATGGTATCTGAAATCTCGCTGTAATTGGTCAAAAATAGAGTCCTCTTGTCCTCCGGATCGGAAACCCATTTCTTGATTGAGAAATCCCCGTCAATATTCCGAAGGTACTCAAAACACTGCGTCGAGCTTCCCATGACGGAGAGAATGGACTGACTCGCCTTGTCCTGGGAAAGATGCCGCATGGCGGTTTCCGTGCCTTTATATTTTGAAAGGAATGCCGCAAGGTCATGCGCCGGCATGGTGCAGCACCGAAAGACGTCCTCATTGCTCTTTCTACCCGCTATAAAACATGCCGTGAGTATCCCCGCGAAAACGTCCCGCGCGGCATTACTCCAATACGGGTCATTGCCCGTTATGGGAATAAGCGAGTTGGCAATGCTGCGGATATCGAGCTGGGACTCAATCTCGTTGAAAATGTTCCAGTTCACGCAGCGCTTGTCAAAGGGGTTAAATAAAATGTCCCTGTCCGGATTATAGAACTTTGCGACCAGGTCGCCCTTGAAATCGTAAATTATCGCCTTGTCTTTCCGGTCAATAACCTTCTGAATTACCCGGTAAAAAAGCTGTGACTTCCCGCACCCCGGCCTGCCGATGGTGAAAAAATGGGTGGTCTCATAATGCGCGGGTATTCTTATCTTCGCCGTTACCGGCAGACACGCATCATCCGTGCATTTTGCCAGCGCTCTTGCCAAAACCGTTTCTTCCGAAACGCTCGACCCCCGGACATGCTCTTTGCCGCCCCCGGCCGGGCCGCCTAATTTTTTTAAAATTGCGTACCCGGCAACAGGCAAAAGATAGGAAAATGGGATTGTCAAACAAAGATCGACGAAACGAGTTGTCCGGTCAAAAAACAGAAGCATGAAAAAAGAAAAAACCACAAACGAGAACCAGGGGCTTTTGGAAACGAACGTGAGTACCGCTTTCCATTTTTTGCCTTTGGCGGTTTTCAGGTCATCAAATAGTTCTACGACCCGGCCGAATTTTACCAGAACCACGATTACCCATAATACCACGGCAAAAATGATTTTAGCCTTTACTTTCGGGTCCATGATGATTTAATCCCCTGTTTGGCCGGTACTAAGCCCCTGCTCAGGCCGTAATTGTTTTCCTATGCTTGACATGGCGGCTGATACCATTCGTTCCGCGGACGCTGCCGGATATATGGGCGCCAGAAATCGAATCTCGCATTTCGTTGGATTCGGCCACATTGTTCCTCTCGGCCACGCCTTGAAAAAACCCACCAAGGCAACCGGCAATATCGGTAGATTCATTATTCTCGCAATCTTGCCCGCCCCATTTTTGTAACCCTGCAAGTTTCCGTCCCTGCTCCGTCCCCCTTCCGGAAAGATGCAGATATATTTTCTGCCCTTCATAAAGCGATATTCCCGGCCGCACTCCACCCGGTCTTTCGTATTACTTACCCGAATGGAATCCATCGCGCGAACAAAAACGCTGAAAAAGGGATGATAAAAAAGCCAGGCCTTCACCAGAAATATAATTTTGATTTTCCTTTTCCAATACAAATACGACCATAGCACCATGGCGTCGTAATAGGACGCGTGATTAGCGACCAGAATAAATCCCTCTGGTAAACATTTTTTGAGATTCTCCTCCCCGACCGCAACCCCTCTGCAGGCCCAACGGAAATATAAATAGAAAAATGAGAATACGGCCCTTTGCAGAATAATGCCGAACGATCTCACGCGGCGGCCGCCGTCGATCGGGCGGGGCTGTTTTTCTGTTCCTTCGGAGCCGGCCAATGTTTTTCACAAACAGCGATAACGTCTTTAATGTCAAGAGCACCGGCGCATTCTTTATACAGCTTTTTCAGCGCCTTGCCGGCCTCCGAGGTTCTTTCAGCCTCGATCTTTGCCAGGCGTTTGTTCAGGATTTTAAGTTTTTCTTTGTCCCTGATCTGTATTTGTTTGATCTTTTCAAGCCTGCGCTGTTTCATCGCCGCCAGCTGCTCCTCTATCGTTTTCCGCGCCGCCATAAACTCCCCGCTTCTTTTATGGGTTAAATTGAGTTATCATCCGTTTGTGCCGGACCATTCGGTGGATTTTTTGCATTAAACAATTCACGCGCAAAAAATTGCTGCATTTTCCCGGTTTCCGCTTCATGCTCCCGGTCTTTCATTTGAAGCGCCGCATCGTACTGCTTTTTAAGCGCGGCATTCTGACTGCTTATTGCATCGTAGGATTCCCGGAACTTATTACGCTCCGTTCTTAGATTATCAGCAAGGGTTGTCTCGTTCTGCATTTTAGTTCTTAGATCGTAAATATCCGATTTTTTCCGCTCTATATCGCCCTCAAGCTCTTTTATTTTTCTACCGGACTCCGTTTTGTCCTGCACCAACAGCATCAGCTTTGATTTGATAAAAATGAGGCCTCCCCCTATACAGATTAAGACGGCAAATAATATCAATGGCGGTTGCCAGTTTACAAAGGGATTAAGAACAAATGCGTTTATTTCGCCGGTATTATCATTTGCCACGGAAACTAAAAGGCCCTTATAATAAGCTTGATTATGCTTGTCATAGCCGATACTTTCTGAAATCTTCGATAGAAATTCCCGCTTAATCAATGTCTGCATGGCATAACATGCCATAACGCTCACAACAATAAAACCGATTACCACAACCTTGTTTGGTCTATAAATCCATTTCATGCTCAATTTCACGCACATTCTCCTTTTGCTTTAAAGGATTTTCCTTTGGCTGTTCCTGCTCTTCCGTCCCGCCCCGCTCCATCGATGCGTCGAGGCCCTGTTCTATCCGGTGGATTTCTCTTATTTTTTCTTCCGGTTCAAGCTGCTTCCGGTTCTGACGCATGATTGCATCGTACTTGCTGAAATCATACAT
This sequence comes from Chitinivibrionales bacterium, assembly GCA_028718065.1. Classification (GTDB taxonomy): domain Bacteria; phylum Fibrobacterota; class Chitinivibrionia; order Chitinivibrionales; family FEN-1185; genus JAQUMP01. Next base: position 10,052 of record JAQUMP010000006.1, read on the forward strand.
ATCGAACGTCGAGGGCTTCTCCTGTTCCAGCTCCGCCTGCTCTCTGAACCGCTCCTTGTCATTGGTGTAAATCGTTACGTCCTGCTTCTGCCGGGTTGCCGCAACATAAAATTCGTTGAAGTTGGTCCTATGGTTGGACACGTCATACGCCGCAATGCATTTATCGTAGGTACTGCCCTGGCTCTTGTGGCTCGTGATGCAGTAGGCATGATCGCAGTAATTGTAGGCCGTGAAGTTCTCACTGCCTTTGTTATTCAGGTTAAGCAGTACTTCCCGGTAATTTTTCTTTCTCTGCTCGCCGATACCGATGACCGCATTGCCCTGCTCGTCGATATTCTTAATCGTTCCGGTCTGGCCGTTCTTGACTCCTGCGTTTTTGTCGTTCTTTAAAAACATGACCCTGTCGCCGGCGCCGAACTTCTTTTCCACCACGTCATAAACCTGCATCGGAGATGACTGTCTGAGACAGTCAAGCGCAGACTCTTTATAGCTCTTCGCTTCCCGGTCGTAATATCTGACGGAAAGAGTGTTTTTCTCCGTGTCTTTCGCAACAATCGTCGCCTGTGTTCCGCGCTTGATATTATGACAGTCGCTTTTGAAAACCACCACCTGGCCCTCTTTGTACGACGATGCAAAGTTCCGGCTGACGGCGTTCAGGTCCGCTTTCTGAAAAGTCTGATATCCCCGGCCCAGCTCGACACTCCCCTCTTTTGTCAACCGTCCCCGGATTTCTCCATTAATGTCATTACGGTCCGCGTTGGTGCTGGTGAGCACGATTGTGAATATTCCATTCTTCCGGTCGGACATATACTCGTCCACGATCCGGCTGTTTCGCTCCTCCCGGTTTTTGATCTCCTTGAATGCGCCTTGCCCTTCAAGCGTGGAAAAGGCCTTGTCAAAATCCCGCTCCTTGATGGCCTTCACAATTTCTTTTGCGTGTTTCGTTTCCTGCCGCTTGACTTCCGTGAGTTCCGCCTTCGACACGCCGGCATGTTCCTGCAAATCAGCAAATATCTTTCCCTGCTCAACGCTCAAAAACTGCTTCCGGTCGCCGATGAGCACAACTTTTGCCTCATATTTTTCCGCTTCTTTCAGGAACTTTTCAAGTTTGCGGCTGCCCATCATCCCGGCCTCATCGACCAGCCAGACCTCGCGCTTCCCCACTCCCGTCCTTCCCATTTTTGCGCTTTCCAGAAAACTGTCCACGGTCCTGGTCTCGATGCCAACACCGGATAACTCATCCGCCGCCTTGCCGGTCGGCGCAAAGCCCCGGACCGTAATTCCTTTCATGATCTGCCGGATATGATCGCAGGCATAGCTCTTTCCGGCCCCAGCGTCGCCCTGCACAAGGGACAGCCGGTCTTTCGTCGTGCAGACCATCTCCACGGCCTCCTGTTGGCCCTTGGTGAGTTTTTTATCCTCTTGCAGAGCCTCAAGGTGGTTCTTGACAAGGTCGCCGGCCACGGCGATCTCCGACGTGCCCCGCCCATCCCTGGCCCACTCCATGATGTCCTTTTCGGTCTCAAGAATATCTTTGGTCGTGTAAATCCGGTCGCTGCTTTTTGAGTGCAGCGCAAACCTGGGCTTGTCACCCAATGTCCAAATCTCCTCGTTTTTGTCGAACGCCCCGGACAGTTCATCCACCTTGCACTGCCCCAGCGTAGCCTTCATGGCGTGGGTCAAAACCTCTTCCCGCCGAAACCCGCTCTGCTTGTCCGTGACCTCCTCGAGCGCGATTTCCAGCGCTTCTTTTTGTGAAACCGCCGGCCCGGCGGGTCGCTCAAGTCTTAGCGATTCTTCCTTCAACTGCTCAAGCGTTTTTCCGTAATTTTGCGTTAATTTATTGTCTGTTTTTTCCCGGATTTCCTCAATCTTTGAATCGGTTTTCTGTCGGCGGGATGACAAACAGGCGTATTCTTTTTTCCTTGACTCCGAACAGGAATAATCTTTAAACTCCTTCTCCGCTTCTTTAATCTGCTTCCGCCGGGTTGAGAAATCTTCAATGATCTCCCGCGAGATTCCTTTGATCTCGTACAGTCCTTTGGCCCGGTCCGTCACATCAATCTGATAACCAATCCTTTGCAGCTCCGCGCTCAATTCGTTACGATAAAGCTGGCCTAAATACAACTGGTTCTGATACACTTTGCCGTTGTCCCGGCTGCGCCATTTTTCATCATCCCCCTGTGTTAAATTCATCAGGACTAAATGGCTGTGCAGCTGCGGGTCAAGCTCACGACTTTCATAATGGTTTATTCTGGCAATCACGACATTATCTTCTTGAACGGATTGCAATTCCCCATCAACTATTTTTCGCGTAAACGTGTAATTATTTTCAATTTCATTGATGGCCCGTTCAACGGCTTTATTATGCGCCTGCTCGATGCGTTCATCAACATAACTCATCAATGAAACCGACTTTGGAACTGAGAAAGTTACGTCAATATATCCTGACCGCCCGGCCTTAATGACCTCGCCTTTTTCATTCTTTTTGTCTTCGGTAACGGCGTTGTTCACTAACGCTTTTTTATCAAGATCGAACCCATGAATGATTATATCAAACTCCTCCTTTTTTACCGCTCCAGAAACACCTAAATGTGTGGCTCCCCTGCCATACCATTGTGACGTTCTCTCATCACCGGAATAATAAGAATCCTTGTCAAAATATAGCGAGCCTGACTCGGCGCTTTTTGATAAAGAAACTGAAATCATTCAGCGTTCTTTCTGGTATCTTTTTCTTTAATGTTTTGAACTTTATCCGCAATGATTTTACGCATTTCTTCAATGTCTTTCTCGATGCTTGGTGACTCAACAAGTTTCTTAAACCAGGCCTGTTTTGTCTCGTCTTTTATCGTTAATTTTCCCTGCCTTGCTGAATCAATAAGTTCATCAAGTATCCGTGCCGTGTCTCTCTCTTTTTCCGTTAAAACTTTTGATTCAATCCGCGCCAGTCTCTTATCAATATTTGTTGAAATAAAAGATAATATCTTGTCGGTATATCTATCGAAAGTTAGCTCAAAAAATGTCTTTTCCGTGTCGGAAGGTTCGGATAATTTTCGTTGAATATCTTTCTCAATTACCTCGTGCATGTACTCCGATGGTTCCATCTTTTTTGAGTAAGCAATCTCGATCATTTGCTTCTTAAAATCCGCCGTACAGCGGAATCCGATTGTCTCGGTCTTTGGTTCTCTGAGCATGCAGTTACACCCCTTGCTTCATAGTATCGTCGTTAGCGGGCCGTTAGCGCAATAAAGGCTATAATAAATAAAATATAAAGATCGATAACATTAGTCAACAATTTATTGCAAGGGGTGTGAGGATTCGGCGGGCTATTTTTGCAGGGATGAGTTTTGTGCGGATAGATAAAATTGCTAAAGAAAAATGCAATAGGAAAATTTTTATGATTATGACCGATGGAATTGAATTATTCTATACCTCATCAGCGTTATTATCTTCTGCTAATGGATTGGATTCCGTTAGGCTTTTTTTATGTTGTTCGAAATCTTCTTTTTCCTTTTCCAATTCGAGTTTAATTCTCTTGGCTTCTTCATCAGGAATGATAACCGCATCCTCTGTTTTTCTTGCATTTTTTAAATATGGAGCAAGATATTTATGACCTTTTTCCAAAATGATTTTCGTGTATAATTTCCTTTTGACTTTACCTTCTTGTTTGGCTTCAGATAATGCCTGATAAATCAGATCGACCGGAACATATCTGGCAACTAAAGCATAGAACGCCCGGCTGTGTTCATCACCGCAAATTTTTAATTGTTCTTTGATCAGCCATTCAACCGTATCGTAGTCTTTCTTTTCTGTTTTCGATCCATCAGATAAAAGATTTAATGAGGTCTGCATTGTGTTATAAAATGCTATTACATCACCGTCAATTTTATAGGATGAAAGAAATGGAAACTTCTTCTGAATTAATCCTTCACATATTCTTTTTAATTGTTGTCGTATTCTTATCGATTCTTCTGATAAAATCGGAATCTGGTTAGCTAATTCGTATATATTTCGTCGCCATTCAAAGCGTTGTTTCTTGCGATATGGAGAAAATACTTTTGAAAGCATTAATGCGAGTTTCTGTTCCATTGGTTTTAGCGTCTTGAAATAGAATCTGTCCAAAGGAAGATAATAAACTGTGTTTGACTTTACTGCATTGAAAAACTCATCGTCCACACACACAAAAACATAATCATCAGGATTAAGTTTTTTCTCTTCTTTCGTATATGTTTTAATACGATAAAATGGGTAGAAATCCACGTTTTCGTACTTATCCAATTCAGGAAGATAGAAGCAGCTCTCCCCTTTTATATGCAGACCGTGAATGCAATTCAAAACACGCCGAAGCTGCTTGTATTGTGAATTGCCTTTGCCCCAGCCTAATCGTTGTAATAAATTATAAAAGGTTCCGATGTGTATTCTCGGTTCCTTAAATCCCTGCTCCTTCCAAAGCTGAAACAATTCATAAATGACTTCAAGAGTGGCTGGCCCTCCGAAGCCAAGCTGGACCCGGTTTCTTTCTCCATTCTCATCTTTTATTTCATCGGTTGCATGGGCCTCTATTGTCCAGATTCTTTCGACCGGCTTTCCGTCGCGTCCTTTAATGGTGTCTTTGTATTGGTATTCTGTTTTTGAAATTCCCGCAGGAAGCTGACCGCGGTTGAGATAGGCAATCGGAAATTCTGCAATGTTGATTTCAAAAGCGGAATTAACCGGTTTGGAAATAAAATAATCGTCTTTATCATCATCGTCATCTGCCTGGCTTGCTTCATCGGTGCCGGCTTTTTCAGGGGAAATCTTTTTTTTCTCCATGTCTGTGTCTGCAACTGGAATTGACGATCCCCCACTATCAGCCGGACTCTGTTGGAACAAAGGATTTTTGCGGATAATGTCTGCGATCGACTCCGGTAGTTTTGCTGTCTGGGATTCTTGATCTTGTACTGTTGGCATAAACCGTTGCCTTTCATATTCAAACGGTATTTAAATATATTTAATATATATTTATACTATACACATCACACAAATGCCGATAGTTCATCACTCATTTGCCGATAGAGTATCACACGAATGCCGATGGTCTATCACTCGTTTGCCGATATTGTTACGAGCCATGAAAAGCATAAAATCACACAAATGCCGATAGTGTATCACACAAATGCCGATACTAAAATAATGTTTTAGTGAGCGCCTGTCAACAGAAAATTAATTTTTACCATGATTGCTTTAAAATATCCGTGTTTTTTTAATAAAATTTCAGTTTGACTATCACACGGATGCCGATAGTTTAGGATTAAAAAGGATAATTTAAGCTAAAAAAGGCAGAAAATACCCACGATATTCCGAAAAACACAATAGCAGCCGAAAGTACAAGCCGTTTTATTTTTAAGGGCGCAGGGCTTATTTAAGAGCCTTGAGAAAAATGGTGATAGGGTTTGTGTCGGTGACAAAGGCAAAGTGGGCAAGAAGGCCTGTTTCCGTGGGTTAAGTGAGAGTTTGTATTGACAGGTAGGCTAATATTGCAATTTGGTGCTTTTTTCCCAATTAGCTCCCATAGTTGCCTTGTTCTATGCTCCGAACATATCATAAAGTATTTAATAATATATAAAAGTATGATAGAGTATTTAAATGTGCGTGATGGTGTTAATTAATATTTTAAAAAACTTGACAGTACCAATACGTATATGTATTATTAAGTATGCAAACGTACGAATACGAATTAATACAGACAGATACTTATAGGTATTTACGAGTATGTAAGGAGGATTTATGTATGTATTGAGCGTTTTAAATAAAAAAGGCGGAGTAGGGAAGACTACGGTCGCTTCCCATCTTGCTCAAGCGTTAGGCCTCATCGGCCAGAAAGTTCTTGTTATAGACAATGATGAGCAACACAATCTTACAAGGACGCTGGGAATAAGTGTCGCAGAGGTCAACCTTGCTGACATTTATAGCTCAAATATTGATGAAGGCGTTGTAGCCAAAGCGTTGAAGCAGACGTTTCTTGAAAACGTCCATTGCATAACCGGGTCGGCAAGACTTGCAAGCATCAATATTCACACGGAGACATTAAAGAAGCTTGTCAACAGTGAAATTATTAAAGGATTGCAATACGAAGTAATTATAATTGATAACTGTCCGTCATTTGACGCAAAAACAAAATCGGCGATAGCCGCATCTGATTTTTTTATAGTTCCCGTCCAGTTGAAACAATTAGCCGTCGATGGTTTGACGGAACTTATGGCGCTTATGACCAAGGAATACGGCGTGGACAAGAAAAATATCAGAATTTTAAGGAATTTTTGGAAACCTACCCGGCACCGTGATGCAATGTCCATTGCGGTACAAAGTATGTTCCAGGACAATGTGTTGAAAACAATCATACCGGAAGACGAGGCCATTGACGAAATAGTAACCGACAATAAAAGTATATTTTTGTCAAGATCAAAGGCAAAATGCGTCGGCAAGTTTGAAGATGTGATATGCGAGTTGTTTGGGTTTACAACCGACGAAGTGTGGAACAAGCTAATGGAAGCTCGGAAAAAATATACAAGCGATATTGCGCGGGAAAATCTTAAAAAAGCAAACATTGGATTAAATATCCGCCAAAATGAAGAGGAGGTTGCTGCATGAATAAAAACGCCGGGGCAGATGTTTTGATTCCCCTAAAGAAAGATTCTCAGGAAAAGGCCCAAGCAGAAGCGACAAAGGTTATTCAGGGGGCAACAAAAAGCGTAGACGTAAGCGGGGTTGCCTCTGCCGCGAGAAAACTAAAAGACCGGATGGTTACCAGATCGATAAAATATACGGACGAAAACTATAAAAAGATGTGTGTTGTCAAAGATAAAAAGGGGCCGGATTTCATTTGGCAGGTCAACAGGGCGCTTGAGCTTTGGTTTGAAAAGGAACATGCCGATCTGTTCAAGGGATAGGGTAAAAAAACAATTATCTGCCCGGAGAATTGTCTCCAATGACTGAAAAAGAAAACAAAAAAGAGGCGGCAATGATCGCCCTGCAGAAAATCCGGGAGCGGATAAAACCGCAACCGGTTTCGGCGAATGCGGCCAGTGAAGAAATTATTGAAGAAGACTACCAGGGCGTAAAAATCCGCACCGACGTTGGCCGGGGTCTGGTGCAAATGTTTTTTCCGAAGGTGCCGTCCGATAAGGTCCGGCGATATCTGAAAAAACATGGGTTCGTTTGGGATGTAGGGGAGCGGTGCTGGCAATCTGATAAGGTTGACACTGCGGGATACCATGCAAGGAGAGCGGTGGATGGGGGAGGAAAGAAATAGAAACATGGAAAATATGATTATTCAAATGAAAATTGTTCTTGAGGGGATTGTTCCGAAAATATGGCGAAGCTTTGTTGTTGAAAGTTCAATTTCTCTCGCTAATCTTCATGAGATCATTCAGATTGTTATGGGGTGGGAAAATATGCATTTGTATAGCTTTTCAATTTTCGGTGCAGAAGCTGCAAAAAAAATAAAACTGCACGAATTAAACCTAAAAACAAATTCAACGATTGGATATCTATACGATTTTGGTGACGAGTGGGAACATACGATTACCGTTGAAAAGATAATATCTTCCGATAAGAAGATTAAAACCCCTCGGTGCATTGCCGGCGCCCGCAACTGTCCGCCAGAAGACAGTGGTTCAGTGCCCGGCTACGAAGACATTGTTGATGCAATGAAAAGGCCTAAAAGCGGAAAAGCGAGAGAGTATATTGAATGGTTGGGTGATGTGTATAATCCTGCGCAATTTGACATAAAAGAAATCAATAAAAAATTAGATTGAAGAACCCCGCCCCTAAGTGGCGGGGATTCTCTTTCACTATAGAAAAGATTAACTCTGATTCGCCCGCTAACCCCGCGCTAAGTCGCGGGGAATGCGCGGGCTATGTGATTCAGCAAGAGCTTTGCAATAAATCCTCCTCCCCGTTTACATTTAGCAAAATCCCCATAACGCGGTGTTTTACCGGATATATTTTATGTTTTTGAGAATATTTTACAATAGGCAATAATTGGAGCGTAATGAACAGCGTCTTAAAAGGTCTTTCCATTGGCGTCATGGGACTGCTCGCCTGCTGGATCACCGTATCGGGTGCGCCGGTCGCTCCGGTCGGCGGGCCGATCGCGCAATTCCAGGGACCCGTCCAGCCGGTTGCGAGTTCTCCGCAACGCCTGACGCTCGATGTTAAGAATAGCGATATCCAGGACGTTATTCGCATGATCTCCAAGGGGTATAACCTCAACCTCATTCTTGACAAAGAAGTCACCGGCAAGGTCACGGTGCATCTGACCGACGTGCCGGTTCTGGAGGGCCTGCACTCCATCGCCGAATCCAACGGGCTGGAAGTCGTAGCCGAAGGCAATGTCTATAAAATCCGGAAGAAAAGCGAAGAGCAAAAAACACTGATCCGCTATATCGATGGCAAGCTTACCGTCGATATCGTCAATATGGATGCAAAGGATTTTTTAAAGGAGTTAAGCTCTAAAACCGCCATAAGCATTGTTCCGGATAATAAAGTTTCCGGCAAAATCAGCGGCAAACTCTATCAGGTCGATTTTAAGGACGGCATCACGGCGCTGCTCGAAGGAAACGGGTATAAGGTGAGTCTACGGAAAAATATTTATCAGGTGACCACAGGTGACGATGCTCCTGCCGCGTCACCGGGAATGGCCCGGCCATACATGGGGAGCAAAACTGGGCGAACGGATTTTTATATCGATTACAGTAACGGCAAGCTCTCCTTGGATATTTCCAACGGAAATCTTCGCGACGTGATTAAAGCGATTACCGATAAAAGCGATATCGCCATCATCACCTACGGCGCAATTGACGGCGAGGTCAATGCCAAATTCGAAAAAATTCCCCTGGCCGAAGCCTTGGAGCTGCTTTTGGGCGGCACGCGCTTTACCTTCGTGCAGAAAAACAACATCATTATGATAGGGGAGCGGAATAACGAAACGCCGTCGGGGCAGGCGCTTTCCAAATCCGAATTAGTGCCGTTGCTTCATACCAAGGCCGATGAAGTGATTAAGGTTTTACCGAAGAATATCCCGGCAGCCAATGTAAAGGTAGTCAAGGAGCAAAATGCTCTGCTGGTATCGGGCACCAGCGAAATTATTGCGGACACGCGTGATTTTTTAAATATCGTAGATATTCCGACTCCGCAGGTGCGGATCGATGCGGTGATCGTGGAATTCAAGGATGATTTGAGCAAGGAATTCGGTCTTAACGCCTCACGGAATTCCCAACAAACCGCTTACCTTTCGGCTCCGGCGCCTGCCACTCAGCTCGGGAATTCCGTGAGCGGGTTCGAAGTCGGCGGCAAAATCGGCGATATCAAGGATATTTACAAGGGGGTTTTCGGCCAAGTGCTTAACCTGGGGCATTTGCCGGATTATTTTTTTATTGCCCTGCGCTTTCTGGAAACGCAGGACAAAGCCAAAGTTCTGGCACAGCCGTCGATCCTTACGCTCAATGGCTACAAAGCATCGATCAATGTAAGCGAGACCCGCTATTTTACCGTAACTACGGGCACCGCCCAAGACCTGACTTCCCGTTTTCAACCGATTTCTTTCGGGGTTAAGTTGGATATTACTCCGTGGATTTCGCAGATCGGCCAAGTTACTTGCGATATTGCTCCCGAAGTATCCAATTCCGATGGGAACAGCACTGCCGGGTATCCCAACGTGTCAACCCGTTCGCTCACAACTACGGTGCGCATTAACGACGGCGAAACTTTAGTGCTGGGCGGCCTGATAAAAAACCAGGACACACAATCGTCGGACCGAATTCCGATTCTTGGAAGTATTCCCATCATCGGCGTATTGTTCCGCCATACTACCACGACGCACTCCAAAACAAACTTAGTGGTCTATATTACGCCGCATATTTTGACCTCAAATTCGGACTCCACGCTAATAAAAAATGCCTATGAGGCCTTTGCGCGCGAGAATGTGCCGTCGCTCAAACAATATTTTGTGCGCGACAAACCTAAAACGATTTTACCTCAAACGGAAAAGATCAAGGCCGATACAAATATTTCGGTGGGCCACCCTGCGGATTCGCTTAAGGGTGCGTTGCCAAAGAGCACGAAAACGTCCATAGATCGCTTGTAATCGTCAAGCATCACCACGACGAATAAGATAATTAGCGTTCTCCGATAAAAGAGCAAATAAAACCTGCTAAATCCACAATAAATTATTTTTTATTTAAGGCTTGACAGCCATAACTGTGTCAATTTATTATTAATAAACTGTCAGAAAATTAGAATGCACATCCTGCTTTGAATTCTTGCTAATCAGTCTGAAAGTGCTGTAACGGTTGTTAATTTTTTGTTTGGAAGTTAAGTAGTATTAGTACTAATTGGCTTTGATTGAAAAAATTAATGCGTTGATATTCAGACAAACGGAACGTTTCCTAATAAAAATGAAAATAAAACAATAGCCAAATATTAAACAAATATTTTTAGATTTTATTATTGCAGTATGGATCAGTCACGCGATTAAAAAATCGGAGGAATTATGGTTAAGAAATATTTACTCATTGCTTTTGGGGCTATATTGGTTTATAGTGCTGGTGTTTTTGCAACGCAGCAAACGGCAGTTTTGGTGACTGTTATGGATCATGGTTATAGCAGCGATTCATCAACCTATTTTATCAAGACGGTTGAACCTTTAGGGGCCAATATACCGGACCAAAAAATTTACTGGTCAACATCGACTTACGCGGGAAAATCGGCGGTTTGCGCCCTTCAGTTCTTTTTAAATAGGGGGACACAAATCAGAATTAATTATAACGATTCAGCACAGGCGCAATCGACGGTGCAAATTTTGGACCCGATTCAATAAGTTAAACAAGAGGTCTTTCAAACAGATCGGTTCAAAGAATAATGCGGGCATAATTAAAAGTGATGAAAATAGCTATTGACAATCAAACAAACTTGACGAAAGAGGGGCTCGAAGTGAAAAAACGTAATGATTGTGTGGGTGGGGTTGTTTACAGAGTTATGTTTGAAATTATCATTATTTGTTTGCTGGTTATTCAAACTAATGCACAAACAGTCAAAAATGTTGAAGTGGGAAAGGCTAGTAAAATATATCGTTCGATTAATTATGTAGCAATTGGAGACGAAACAAGTGGTTCCCCATGTAGTTTGAAGGTTAATCTTTATACCAAATCAGGCAACCTTCAGGCGCAAGTAGTTCGCCAAGGCCGTCTGTATTACGTTTCAATAGCGAATGATGGCTGGTTCATTATTACAAGCAGCGGCGATGAAGATGATCAAATGAGAGCAACTTGCTATGATGTTCAGGGGCGTTTGCAATGGACAAGAACATACTTTGGTATTTGCACATATTTTATTATTTCTCCTAATGGAAAATATGCGATGACAACATTGGGTTTACCATCTTTTATTCTGCTTTCCGGAAAGACAGGTAGCCAAATTATAAGTAAAGTATTAATCG